>JASEIE010000229.1 GCA_030024065.1 Thermodesulfobacteriota bacterium | reverse complement strand
AGTATATCAAATTGAATTAAAGAACGCAAGCACTTTTTTTACATTTTTTTAAAAATTTATCTCTTTTCATAGGGGGGCTGAACTGTTACCTAAAAAGGTTATGACCTTCCCCTGAAAGTAGGGGACAGCCTTCACCTCTGAAAGCATGCCAAATACCAAACCGATGGCGATGATCCCTAACAGTAACTTCCTACTGAGAAAAAAAGTATCTTTTTTCATTTTTGTCTCCTCTCTCCAAAAGGTTGGATACAGGGATATTTCCCTTCTCGCCTCCCGTCTCTTACTGCCCTAAATAACTCATGCCCATGGTATTGTCCCATTGATCCTTACCTCATCGCCCTCGATAGAGTATCGCGTCTCTATTTTCTGGCTTTTATCGATCTCCTCCATATAGCGGAGGATATCATCAAAATTCTTATCATGACGAGATAAAACCTCGGGTTCTGATCGTTTGTTGATCATCGTAGGTAGAAAAGATACGCTTTCGATCCGTTTGCTGCGAATCATACACTTGACAATCATGGTTTTTCTGGCCTCAACATGGAACGGAAATGTGGGGTACTCAGGATCAACTTTTCGACCGTAAAGTTCCATGGTGGCTCTCATTTCAGGATGATCCTTCCGGCTTTCCATCACTTTTTGGGAACGCTCAGTGGCAAAATTTCCCAAGCTGTAGAAAATCACCTTACCTTTATATACCTCAATGGGCTTCAAAATGTGGGCGTGGTGACCCAGAATCAAATCTGCTCCAGCATCGATGGCCGCATGACCGGCTTCGAATTGATACATGGCCAGTGTTGCTGGAACATGGTGCAATCCCCAGTGCATCGAGACGATCAATACATCCACTAAAGGCCTCAACTTATTGATGTCCTGTTTCATCGCTTCAAGGTCTTCCTGGTTGGCAAAGGTGAGGATCCGACAAGGCGTGCCAGGCTGGTAATCTTCGATAGGTTGATAGGAGGTCCATGCCCTGAGCGGAGCGCAACCGGGCTTTCCTGGCCGGGCTTCATATCCTTTCGGTAAAATGGTGTTATAGGCTAAGAATCCCACCTTTGTCCCCTTTTTCTCTATAATGAGGGGCTTCCTGGCCTCTTCTAAATCCTTGCCCGCTCCTATAAGGGCTATCCCCTGTGTTTTTATGTTTTCAAGGGTGTCGAGGAAAGCGGCCACGCCGTAGTCCATAGCATGGTTGCTCGCAAATGACAAAACGTCAAAACCGACAGATTTAAGAGCTGCTGCTGCCTTAGGATGTATTCGTGCTGGAGACCTTGTGCTGGGCACAGGTTCCTCCCTTAAGGAAATAATCATCTCCAGCTGGCCAAACGTTATATCCGCATCGCGGAGGGCTGGCGCCACATGGTCAAACATCGACGCAGGATCTTCCCGATCCAAAATGATGTCACCCACTGCATAAATACTTACTTGTTCAGACATTTTTCCCTCCTATTTTTCCACCTTTGGTTTTTCCTCGTACTGTTTTTCCTCTTTTGGTTTTCCCCTTTATGGTTTTTCCTCGTTTAGCCCCCGCGGTTAAGGGCTGGTCAAGACCTTGCTCAGGCGAGCTGGGTCCTTCAACTCCTCAAGCCTGTCAATGAGGCCGATAATTTCCTCAACTCGATCCCGAGAAAATACGTGGCAGGCCAGTACCGTAAATTTCCGGTGTATATCTTCGGAAGTTGCTGGGTTTCCCACTGTACCCTTGGAATAGCGAACCCAGGCATTACACTCCCGACCATCCTTTAGCCGCACCGTCATCTTGGTGCCGCCATAGTCATTGGTCTCTTGAAATATTTTTTGCAGATCATCGTCAATAGCCATGTCTACTTTCTCGACCAGCCCCACCACTTCCGGCTTTGTCAGCACCTGGTCAACCCAGGCTGCCGGATCTGACAGGTCCTCAAAAAAGGCAAGGGCAGTAACAAAGGGCAGGCTATATTGAGCTGCCATAATGCTCTGGGGGTGTTTGCTATCGTGCTGATCATAGACCTTAAATGAGCAGCCGATGTCGACATGTTCGATCTGTTCAGGGGTAATTTTGTATTTCGATTTTAGCTCGTTGACACAGTCAACGCTGGCTTGAAGTCCACCGCATGTTGCGTAGGCCTTTACCTCACGCCTCATGATCCAATAATCCTTGCCCAGGTCTTTGGTTAGCTCACCGGTCTGAGGCTCCTTCCAGCTTACATTCCCTTCATTGACGCCGAAGGCGTGACAAATACCGCGCTTGCCTTCCAGAATAGTTGCCGGGCCAGTCAACCCCTTGGACGCTAATAGCGCCGCCATCACCCCGTTTTGAGCCGGCCATCCGCCGCCTGACAAGCGCTTGACCATCGTTCCCTTTGGATCACTTGACCACTCTCGAAGCCCTGAGGCCATGGAACCTGCTATTCCCACGGCGTTTAGCATGGTATTGTTGTCCAGGCCAAACAGCTTTCCGGCAGCCACAGTGGCCCCAAAAAGATTTTTGATGGGTGATCCGTAAAAACGCACCCGGCATGAACCGCGAAGCGCAGCACCAAGCCGAATGGCAATTTCATATCCGCCTACGATCGCCGCAATGACATCTTTCCCCGTAGCTCCCGATTTTTCCCAGGCTGCCAAGGCGGCTGAGACAATAGCAGATCCGGGATGGAGATCATAGGTGGCACTGCGGTCATCCATTTCGATGCCGTGGGCACTTGTTCCATTGATCAGAGCCGCATACGGGGCCGACGTCTTCCACCCCTGTCCCCAGACACTGCTTTCAGCAACACTTGCATACTCCTTGGCATATTCCGCGACGATCTTGCTCCATTCCATCTGGCTGCCATAGATCCCTACGCCTACTGTGTCTAATAAGCAGAGTTTTGCCGTCTCCCGCACATTTTCAGGCAAGTTCTCAAAAGAAAGGCGTGTTATAAAATTCACTAAATCCCTTGTCTCATTCATGGTTCCCTCCTGTGAATCCGGTTAAATTCATCTATTCTTTTGCAGCCCCAACTCCGGCCAATCGACCAAATACAGCTCCTGCCGTTAGACAACTCCCTCCAGGATAGTTGTGGTAAAACATTCCTCCCACAATCTCTCCTGCAGCGTATAGGCCAGGAATGACTTTGTTCTCTGTGTCAATCACCTGGGCCTTGGGATTGATTTTTAATCCACCATAGGTGAAGGTGATCCCACCCGTCACGGCATACGCCAAAAATGGGGGAGTATCCAATCTCTGTGCCCAGTTAGACTTGGGCGGGCGGACTCCTGCGGTACGTTTGCCATCCTTGCTCGCAGGATCAAAGGTGCCTTCCTGCACTGCTTCATTGTACTGATCGACCGTTTGGACCAGGGTGGCTGGTTCGATGTCCAGCTCTTCAGCAAGTTCTCTGATTGTGTTTGCCCTCGCACCGATAGCGGCTGCATACCGATCCTCCAACAAGTGTTCCACCTTTGAATCGAATATCTGAAAACATATGCCATGAGGTTGCTCCAGGGCAACCTCACCGAGTTTGGCATAGGTAAATTGTCGAGTATCTTCTCCTTCGTCAATAAATCTCTGACCGTTGATATTTACCAAAATGCCAAGAGGATATGATTGGCGGTTCGTCTTGTCACCCGTTGCCCTGTTGGCATAGTAGGGAGCTTCAGCATCTATAAGGGTACCATGACATTTTACCCAATGGCCTGCAGGCTGGGCTCCGATTTCCAGGGCCATTTCTATCCCACGCCCTGTGTTATACCTTGTACCCCTTACCCGAGCCAGCTCCCATTTGCTACCTAAGTATTTGGCTCGCATCTCCCGATTCGCTTCAAAACCGCCACATCCAAGGATAACCGCCTTACTTCGAATATCTCGAAAGCCCTCACTATCTTTCACAGTTACTCCGCACACTCTGGCTTTTGAATTAACGAGAAGCTTTATGGCTTTTGTCTCATACAGTAACACTACTCCTTTCTTCTCAATCAGGTCAAAGAGCATGTCAGAAAGTCCGGCGCCGCCTCCGTTTCCACCTATGTAGAGGTTGCCGGGCATCCATTTGAGCCTTCCGTTAATCTTCACTGAATGACTTAGATAAAGCTCCCAGATGACTCCCTGCTTTAACATCCACCGAACAGTTGGGTTCGATTGTGTTACAACCGTTTGCACCAATTCGGGATCGGCAAGCCCCTGGGTTACACGCATCCAGGCGCTGTAAAAATGGTCTTCTGTATAAGGTGGCATGTCCATCAGCTCAGCCTGCGCATCAGAAACATTGGGCACTAACTCGCGCACCTCATCGAGGCCTCTAAGAGGCACCCGGAACCCTCCGCCTGTGAAATAGCAGTTTCCACCCCTCAATGCTCGAGGGGCCACCTCGAGAACAACCACTTTTGCGCCTGCCTCATGGGCTGATAAGGCTGCGATTAGCCCAGCGTTACCAGCCCCTACCACAACCACATCGCAATCGGTCGCCTCTATGTCACTCACGATCTATCATACCCTCCCTATACATTCCTTTGCTTCGTTTCAAAATCAGGGTCGCTCATTCAAAAAGACCGCTTTGCTCCTCTCTGAGGAGTTTCTTCATATAGGAAGCTAACTATGGCCTGACTGAAATTGACTTAGACTGTTAGCCAGCTCCCTACCAACATCATGAGGTCCACACTTCCAAGTGCTTGGAAGCATCTTCTACCTAAATTGAGCGATTCTTAATACTATTTTTAAACATAAACCCTTCTGTATTCCCGTTTCACGGGAATGACATTTGCATTCATTAGGTGATAGTCGTCATTCCTGCGCCTGCCTGCGGTAGGCAGGGAAGCAGGAATCCAGTATTCTTGAAGTAATGATTAACGAAAAAACCGCTCAATTTAGGTTCTAATAATTTTGGATCTTTCACTATCGATAAAGCTTCGTTTCTCCACCTTGTCACATTTCACTGGAAGCGTACGTCATATTTCTCAGAAAGGTACTTTTTCATGAACTCGATTGTCTCGGGACTCCCCGAAATTCTTGCCGCATAACCTCGGGTCAGAGGTTCACCCACAATATGAATAGCCCCCTTGGCTAAACGGTCCGCTTCCTTTAGAAACTTCGGGTCTTTTGCCATATCTTCGAATGCTTTCCTGATAATCCTGACGTATTCGGGTTTTGTTGTTGGAGGCATGAGAGTTGAATTGTCATAAGCACGGCAGCCTAAAAGCAACTTGTATACAACCCATGAAGGACCGGAAGGCGCTTTTCCATAAATCTGCTCGTAAATCTCCTTCACTGTCGGAATAGGCGGAAGGTGTGATTCCTTTACAACGTTCCCATCCGCATCCAGTTTACCAGACTGAAAGAGTGCAACGGCCGTACCTCTCTCTATATCCCCTTTCCAGCTTGTAACATAACCATCAGAACCGTCACCGGTACAGTTGGCTTCCCCGGTTATAAAAGCAAGTCTCGAAGGCCCGCTTCCGCCATAGCCCATCACATCTTTAGATTCGAATCCCAGGACCGCCTTGGCAAAAACCCAGACAATTGAGGTACCTCCGGTGGGAGGAGACTGAGCCCAGATCAGTCCTTTCGTTTTAACAATATCTTTGGGTTCAGGGACGAGTCCTGGCTTGAAATAGAAAGTCACGCCAAAGGGGGCTGCATAGACAGGGTGCATCTTCTCCAGGTAATATTCCGCCCCCTGGGTTCTTAGCATGTTAGATATGAAGATTTTATTGAGACAGAAAAGCAATGTTTTGCCGTCAGGTTTTGCATGCCAAGCAAGGTTTCCAGCGACCACACCTGCAGAGGTTGGCATGTTACGAACCACGATGGTAGGATTGCCAGGGATGAACTGGCCTAAATTGTTGCTGATCAATCGCGCCCAAATATCTGCTCCTCCCCCGGCAGAGGTAGGAACCAAAAAGGTGATAACCTGTCCCTTATAGTAGTCAGCCGCGGTCGCGTTCTTGAAAACACTAAATATTAAACCGAAAAGAATAACCGATAACAGTAATCCTCTCCCTAAGGGAAAAATATCTCTTCTCATTATAGTCTCCTTTAATGAAAGAGTTCGAGGAGGGTTAGATATCACTTTTCCCTCCCCCTCTCTCTCGAAAAAGTTGCCCATAATCAACAGATACACCCATCCCTTGCAGCCTGCACCCGTCTCTCCGGGAAACAGGCACCATGTGATGTTCCGACCTTCCAACCCTATTTCTTCGCCGGCGCCGGAGCTGGCGCAGGCTCTTTCACCAAGCTCCTCGCCCAACTCGGCCACTCCTTATACGGCTTCTTCATGTCGTAATAACCAAACGGCACCGTCGTCAATACCTGATAACTCTCATCACACGCCCTCATAATGTATACCCCTTCCCCCGCTACCGATGAACTCGCATAGTCTCCTACCGTCCACGCCGTCCCCCATACCCCAAACTCATTGGCCTTCGGCTCGGGCGATAGCTCACTGCTGATGTCCGATATGCTCCCGTCCTTCTGCGTTATCACCAATCGTACCTCCTGCCCAGGCTTGAACCCTGACCCCATGATCACCACCTGCGTCTTCTTGTCCAACCTCAATACATTGGACGGCTGTATCACGATTGTCGGTG
>JASEIE010000228.1 GCA_030024065.1 Thermodesulfobacteriota bacterium | reverse complement strand
CTGACGAAGGATTGTACAATGCTATAAAAAAAGATCTGAAATGGGTAAAATGGCTTGGAGATATCTAATACCTAGCCAAAAATATTTGAAATTTTCCCTCTCCGTTTACCGGGAGACAGGCAGGCGGTGGGAGTTTATTTATTGATAATCGGGGAAATAAAACCTCTGCTGACAAATGGGCCAAATAATTTAAGGAACAGTAATAATATCGTTTAGTGGTAACGAGGCTTGTATCGATGCTTGAAGCTTGAACATAGAAGATCGAGCATCAAGTGTCTAAAAACGAGATTCGATACGAGTTTCGACAACGATAAACGATTGGTACGTAACCTTTAAATACTATGGACCTTTCAATCGTCATCCCGATGTTCAATGAGGCAGAGAATGTCGATTCCACCCTGAAAAGAGTGGAAGAGGCGATGTCTTCTTTCCAAGGAACTTACGAAATCATCGCAGTCAACGATGGAAGCGCTGATAATACCTTAGAGGTTTTGCAGGAAATAGCCGACCGAAATAAGAGGACAAGGGTTGTCTCCTATCTAAAGAATATCGGCAGGGGAATGGCCCTCAGAAGGGGTTTTATAGAAGCCAAAGGAGAGATTGTGGTATCCATCGACGCCGACCTGAGCTACGATCCCGGTTATATCCCGGACTTTATCGAAACGTTAAGAAACGAGCCGGATGTGGATTTTGTTCTTGCCTCACCTTACATGCCAGGGGGAGGGGTCCGGAATGTTCCTTTTGTTCGGTTATGGATCAGTAAAATTGGAAATATGGTGTTACGGCACGCAATGCCAAATAGAATTCATACATCCACGGGGATCTTCCGTGCATATCGAAGGAAGGTTCTCGATTCTCTCGAGCTCGAATCCGATGGTAAAGAAATCCACCTTGAAATATTATCCAAAGCTCTGGCCCTCGGATTTCGTACCAAAGAAGTCCCTGCTATCCTCTCCGGCAGAAAGAAAGGGAAGTCAAAATTTAAATTTAAAAAAACTGCCACTTCCCATCTCATCTTTTCTATTTTTGAAAAGCCGATGATCATATTTGGGTTTCTTGGTCTATTAACCCTCGGCGTTGGCTTACTGATTGGAATATATATAGCTTATTTAAGATTTTCAGGAGACTTGACCCCCGGAAGACCCCTGATCACATTCGCCATTTTATTGATTTTGGGAGGAATTCAAATCCTTTCCTTTGGATTCATTGCGATACAGATAGTTTCGCTCCGCAGAGAAATCCTCCGCATCCAGAAAGAAAACTTGGAATTAAGAAACGAGATAAGGAAGCCAGGAATGCAGGAAAAAGATTAGGAAAAGAGATAATAGGGAAGTCATGAAAACAGTAGAAGGATTAGAACATGAAGATCTAACTGACAAGATTATCGGGTGTGCTATTGAAGTGCATAAAAAACTGGGTCCTGGATTCTTGGAGTCGATTTATGAAAATGCCTTTGTTATCGAATTACATAAGCATAATCTACAGGTTGAAAAACAGCGAGAAGTTGTCATTAAATACGATGGTGTTGAAGTTGGGAGGCACAGACTCGACCTTATTGTTGACAATACCATTGTTGTTGAATTAAAGGCAGTTAAAAATATTGAGGATATTCATTTTGCTATTGTTAAATCCTATCTGAAAGCATTAGGTAAAGAACATGGTTTGCTTATTAATTTCTCCCGAAAAGTAGTAGAGGTAAAAAGAGTCATTCACAAATAAGTTCCTGGGTTCCTGTGTTCCTGGCTTCCTTATTATAAGGAATGCAGGAAGGCATGAAAAAAGCATTCTGAATTCTCCTGTGTTCCTGGCTTCCTTATGATGAGGAACCCATGAAGGCAGGAAGTAAAAAATAATTATTTAAATTCTCCTGGATTCCTGGCCTCCTTATGATTAATTCAGTTCTCCTTATAACCAATGCGTATCCTGACTTCGATTCCTCCTACCGGGGAATCTTCATTAAAAAAATGGCTACCCTGTTGCAAAGAGAAGGATACAAGATCTCTGTGGTAACCCCAAAGATTTATCGAGGAAGTCGTTATGTTGAGGAGCAACAGGGAATAAAGATTTATCGTTTTCCTTTTTTTTCTGGGAACAGGCTTCTGATAGAGCGGGAAAAGATTCCATACTTTCGAATGATTCTTTATTATTTGTCAGGATTCCTCTTCACCATTTTTGCAATGCTCAAACATCGATGTACAATGATCCATTCTCACTGGGCCATTCCGACAGGACTGATCGGTGTTTTTATTGGAATACTCACGAGGAAACCTCTTATTGTTACAATCCATGGTTCTGACCTGAGAATGGCCATAGAAAGGTCCGGTATTCTTCTAAAGCTTTTTATCTATGTTTGTAGAAAAGCAACCCATCTAAACTGTGTCTCTGAAGTGCAGAAGAGGGAGATGGAACAATTGGGTATCAGCGATAAAAAAAATTCAATAATACCCATGGGGGTGGATGATGCCTTTTTGGAGAGGGGAAAAGAAAGAATAAATGAATTAAGAGAAAGGTCTTTCACAATTCTTAGCAACCGGAATCTTCAACCCATTTACAATGTCTCTTTATTAATCCGGGCGATTCCATTGGTCATCAGAGAAGAGCCAAAAGTAAAATTTCTGATTGCCGGGGATGGACCTGAAAGGAAGAATTTAGAGAACGAAGCAAATAGATTGAATGTCGAAGAATATGTTCAATTCCTTGGTCGTATTCCCCATGAAGAAATGCCCCATCTCCTTGGGGAAGCAGATATTTATGTCTCTACCTCTCTATATGATGGGACATCCGTATCATTGCTTGAAGCAATGGCCTCAGGGGCTTTCCCCGTGGTCACAGATATTCCGTCCAATAGGGAATGGATTATCGATGGCGAAAATGGATTTTTGTTTCCGACAGATGATGAAAAATATCTTGCCAGGCGCATTATTGAATTTAATAAAAATCAATCCTTATTGGAAGAAAGCGTCAAAAGAAATCTTTTAATCATTGAAAAAAAGGTCCTCTGGCCGGTGATCATTGAAAAAATTAAAAGGATGTATCATGAAACCCTTGATTTAGGAACATGCTAATACAGGACTGCGCTCCTGATTCCCTATCTTTTTTGCTTGACCATTACATGAAATAATGACAGTATTAATTCAGGAAAGCACCTATAAACATTGCTAATTTAAATGGTTATCTCCTCTAACTCAAATAGGTAATTTATTGATGGAAAGAAGCAAAGACTGGATGGATCAGGCTGTTGGAGATCTGGAACATGCTCAGAGCGATATGGAAAGAGGGTTCTACAATTGGGCTTGTTTTTCTTCTCAACAGGCTGCGGAAAAGGCTGTAAAATCTGTCTTCCAGAAGATGGGAGCAGAAGCATGGGGGCATTCGGTTTCAGATCTGCTTTTGGAACTTTCAAAAAGGCATCCCGTTCCGGAAGAACTTGTCGATGGTGCGTTAGAGCTTGATAAAGCTTATATCCCAACAAGATACCCCAATGCCCACCCGTCTGGATCTCCTAAGGATCGTTATACCAGGGAGGAGGCAAGGAGGCTCATCGCTCATTGTGAAAAGATTATCAGGTTCTGTCAGGATATTTTATCCCGAATTTGATAAAGAAAAGTTAATTCAAATCCTTAAGGGAAAACTGAAGGATCTTGAAGCGAAACTCCCTCTCAACAGGGTTATTCTATTTGGTTCTTATTCGAAAGACCGTTATACCGTAGGCAGTGATATTGACCTCTTGGTCGTGTATAGTGGTAAGGTAAGAGAGGATGCTTATGCCATAGTAAAGAAGACGATTAACATTCCACGCCTCGAACCCCATCTTTTTACGTACGAAGAATATCAGATATTACAACCAACCCTTGATAAGATGACAGAGAAAGGAGTTGTGTTGTTCTCTAAAGAGGAGCCGATACAGTCGTAGCCGCCTATTGAAGGAGCCTACAGAGGGGCTCCCCTACATTTGGGGATGAAGAACCTATTTTCTAATCAATGATAAGGAATACAGGAAGCCATGATAGAAGGTGCAATAAGAAGGTGACGAAGTCGTAATGGGAAGTTACTTTGATTACAAACATTCAAAGACTTTAAAATCTGGAAAAATGGCATAAAAATTGCTATAGATATTTTTAAATTAAAATTTTTCGTGAGGAATAAAATGGGTTTGTTTAAAAAATTTTTTAAAATTCAATAAGTTATTTTAATTTTTATTTTTTTTCTTTTTAATGTTCAAGCTATGAACGGTGATCAGAAATTGTCCTTTAATTTACAAAAGTTGCCATAATTGCGATGAATACCGACCAAAACAATATCTTTAAACCCTCCGATCAGGTCAGGGACCTTCGAATTCTCGAAGAACTGGAGAGAAACCCCATCATTTCCCAACGCAAATTGAGCAATAAATTCGGTATTGCTTTAGGGGTAACGAATGCCTGTTTGAAAAGGATGGCCCGAAAAGGGTGGATTCGAATACGGGATCTAAACCGTCGAAAGATTGAATATGGCTTAACACCGAGGGGGTTTGAAGAAAAAGCAAGATTAACATTTCGCCTTATATCCTCTACGGTTCAACATTATTCAGCATTGAAAAAAATTATCGCTGAAAGACTCCTGGAGATGCAGCGTGATGGGATGAGGCGGATCGTATTTTATGGATTAAGCGACGAGATGGAAGTGGCATACATTACTCTTCAGGGGGTAAATCTGAAGTTAGTGGGAATTGTTGAAGACGATGAGAAAATGATCCCTCAAATTATTTTTGGATATGAGGTGGAACCGATGAGCCGGGTTCAGGAGCTCAAACCTGATTGCATTTTAATCACTTCTTTGACGGAGAATGACCAGAAAAAAGGAAGAGTAAGAAAGATTTATGGTTCAAATTCGATTTGTATTAAGGATATTTGCTTCCCCTAATAAAGAAGCCAGGAATTGAGGAAAAATCATAAATTCTTCATTTCCTGCATTCATGGATTATAAATTATTAGGAAGCCAGGAAACCATGAAAATTCATAAATCTTGACTTCCTGCATTCATGGATTCCTAATCATAAGTATTTCCTTATAGGTAATGAGATGAAGGTCATTACAGCCATGTACACATTACGAAAAGGGGGGTCTTACGATCGATTCAAAATGATGATTGATGCATTCTTGGAAAAAGAATGGGAAGTTCACTGTCTCTCCCTGACTCCAATCCAAATCGATCATTCTTCTTTCCATAACCACAGAATGTATTTTCCGTTTAAGAAGGTAGATGGACTCATCGCCAGAATAGTAGTTCTTTCCGTCTTTCCTCCATGGGCTCTTTGGGTAGGTTGGAGGAATAAAATTGATCTCCTGATCGCTTTTGGCTCTCTCTATGCATTTATGCAAGGAATCTCTAAATGGATACTAAAGAGACCAATGGTAACTCTGATAAGGGGAAGTTTAACTTTTGGTTCCAAGATGCAGGAATCACCCAGATGCTTCCTATTTCTAAACAGGATTGTGGAAAGTATTGGCCTTCATTTTTCTGACCAAATCATCACCAATAATGAGGCTGCCCGTGGTGAGATATTAAAGAGCTTAGGGAAGAAAAAGAAGATCGATGTTCAAGTCCTCCATAACAATATTCCTCCGATGAACATTCATGAACGGGGAGATATTTTTAAAACGAGAGAAAAATATGGAATTTCTGGGAATGCAAAGGTATTGGTGACCGTTGGTATTCTAAACCGGGGTAAAAATATTGACATTCTAATAAATTGCTTACCCAAAATAGGAATAAAAAACCTTTATCTTATAATCGTGGGGGACGGCTCAACAGAAGCCGATATCCGCTATAAGGAATCCCTGAAAGGGTTAACAAAAAGATTGGGGGTTGACAAACAGGTTATTTTCACAGGCTGGCTTGAAAAGGATGAACTTTGGAATATTTACCTTGCATCTGATCTTTTTATAATGCCTTCATTGAACGAAGGCATGCCCAATGCAATGCTGGAAGCACTGGGATCTGATCTCCCTTGCCTTGGCAGTCGCATTCCAGGAATTATAGACATACTTCAGTATGATGAACTAATGTTTGATCCTTTAGACGAACAGGCCCTGGATGATAAGATTTGGCAATTCTTTTCAGATGTGGGCTTTTTGTCTGAGATGAAACGATTATGTCAGGAGAGGAAAGAGGCATTTCTTTTCGACTGGAAGGAAAGGGTTTATGAGATGGTGCTGGCGCATTTTCGTATAACGCCTGCCAAAAAGATTGAACGGAGCCCACAGATTAGATAGAGATGTTATTTGGTACAGCAATGAAACTATGTTCTGATCTTGGAGTTTATTGTAAAGGCTTGGCCGCGGGGGCGACCCACCGTCGGATCATTGGAACCGCAATAACCATCAGTGTATTGACATTAATCTGCCAGTTGGTTGCGCTGGCAAAAGAGCTATGGGTCGCCGCATGGTTTGGGACGAGCGATGCGTTGGATGCATTTCTAATGGCGATGGTGATTCCCACGTTCGTGATTAATGTGATTGCGGGGTCATTTCATTCTGCCCTCATCCCTGCGTATATTCACGTTAG
>JASEIE010000227.1 GCA_030024065.1 Thermodesulfobacteriota bacterium | reverse complement strand
CTATTAATTATAGAATATAAATATAACTTGTTCAAGTTATTTTGCAACGGCTCCTAATCATACCTTCTTTCAGCTCAACAAGGCTATTTTGGAAAAGCCCAGGACTTTCACCTACGTCCAATCCCATCCCATGGCCGCACCAGAGTCCAGTCTTAAACCCCTCGTCTTTCACCTTTCCTACCACCGCATTGACCAATTCACCAATTCGTTTTCCTGGAACAAGGGTTGCTGTCCCTGCCTTTACAGCAGCTTTTCCGACTTTAAACATGTGCTCATATCGAGGATTTGTCTTTTCCAGACAGAGGGGGCGTACAATTTGGGTCCAGTACCCACTCGGGCCCGATATCTCAATTGAAAAAATGTAATGATCTCCTTCTTTAAAAGTGTAAGATCCGGGATGATCGATAAAGCCAGGGAAAGAGGGGCCCTTGGCGGTTAAGATCAAAATATCTTCCACGCCATTTCCTATGAGGACCTTATCAACTTCTGCCATCACCTCCATTTCATTCCTTCCAGCCCGAAAGACTTCAAGAAGCCTTGCATAGCATCGATCGGCAATATCCGTTGTCTCCTGAATCATCTTTATCTCTTCCGGACTCTTAACCATCCGGACTTCATCCATTAATTGGGTGGCATCTTTGAAATGGGCATTTGGAAGTTCTTTCGTCAGCAGTTGATAATCAATGAAAGGCATTGTGTTTAATCCTACGATCCCAATGGCCTCCTTTTCGGCCTTAAACATTTTTAATGCTCTAGCAAGCTCTCGTACAATTCCTTCTGCTTCCCCTCCGGAGCGAACATCACTTATCCATGAGTGAGATTTTGCATGAAACTGCTGTCCCAATGTGGGGACGATCAGGACAGGCTCTCCTGTTAATGGAAGGGCGAGGTATTCCTTTCTTGTGGTCAGATGATAATTTGAGATGTAACGGACAGCTCCTGCATATCCTATTTGGACCTGTGAAAAGACAACTAAACCTTTCAAACCCTCTTTTTCTATTTTTTCCCTAATTGCCTTTAGCCTTCGTTTGATTTCTTTTTCAGATACAGCCATATTTCCTCCAATCCAGTTTTATATTTCTGACACTTAAGTTGGATAAAAAATATACTCAAAAGTGTTTATTTTGTCAAGGTAATTGCAATCCTTCTCCCCGCATTTCTAATTTCCTATCTTTGATTAAAAAAGGAGTTGCCTTAGCGGAATCGTAGCGAATCAGTAAAGCTTAAGGTGGATTCAAGAATTTTCGGATTTCTTCAATGGTCGGGATTCCTTTTCTTCCGCCGAGGTCGAGGCATTTGAGAGCGGCTACGGTATTGGCAAATTTTAAGATTTCAAACAGCTCCCAATTCTGGAGAAGGCCGTATATAAATCCTGCATGAAAGACATCACCTGCTCCAGTTGTATCAAGGGCCTTAATCTTGAAACCTTCCACATAAAGAATTTCTCCGTTGACCAGAGCCATAGCGCCTTCGTGCCCCAACGTGGAGCAGAGAAATCCGGAAGTCTGCTTCTGAAGTTCGATCAGGGCCTTCTCACGATCTGAAATTCCTGTCATGAGAGCAGGAAATCGGGATGAGGTGATGACAAAGTCAATCTGTCTGATCAATTTCCCTGTAAGAGGTTCGACCTTATCTATATCGATGACCGTCGGGATTCCTTCTTTTTTTGCCCATCGGACACACTGGATGGCAGCGCGAATATCATGTCCGTCGAGATGGAGGATTTTGCCAGAGCAAACTTCCTCCTTCCGGAGTTCTCCTTCGTGATACATCAATCGTTCATCCCGGTCCCAGAGGATGGCCCGCTCTCCGGAGAGGCCATCCACAATGACCATGGCGAATTGATTCGTGGCATTCGTTTCAATGGTCACGGAGGAGACATCCACCCCTTCCTGTCGAATCGCATCGAGAGAGAAGGACCCGAGTTCGTCATCACCGACTTTCCCAATATATCTTGTTTTTCCTCCCCATCGACTCAGGGCCACCATGGCTGTGGCCACCTGGCCTCCACCCTGTTTCGAAAATTGGAGGAGCTTCATCTTCGAGTTGAGAGTGGGAAATTCGGGAACGACACCGATCAAATCGACGGAATTCAGCCCCATTCCCACGACATCAAATATTTTATTTCGGGGAAAGGATAAATCAAATCGCATGAGTTTCTTTTACGAAGTTTTTAGTAATTTTTCAAGGCTATATAAAAGCCATTCAGAGAAGAGAGGAAGAACGCTACTGAGGGAAGGTATTTCAAGGTGAGGTAACGTCTGCCTTAAAGTGCGATGGTTTTAGCACAAGCCTCCCTTTGTTCACTTTATTTTATCAGGAACTAATTTTCCAGACATTTTCCCGTGTAAGTTCTGCTGCATAGGCGACAGCCGCCCGAATGTCGTCAATAGTGAGGGAAGGATAATGGTCGATGATTTCATCCAGGGTCAATCCCTCAGCCAGCGCATCCAGGATGATCGAAATGTAGATCCGAGTTCCCCGGATACAGGGCTTTCCGGTGCAAACCTTGGGATCAACAGTCACCCGAGCCAGCAATTCGTCTCTTGTCATGATTAACCTCTGTTCCCTCTCCATATCTCCTTTCCTGCCGGGGTTGGTGTGAGGAACGCATTCAATTTCATGATAGCATGTTTAGATTATCGCTTAAAATTGAACAAAGTCGGTTCTGCAACAAAAATTTTTGAAGGCGTCCTTAAGTCGTAACTGATACCATAAACCGTTCCAATCGGCCCCACATGCTGAGATATCCCTGGATAACGTGTTTTAAGATATTGACTCATTCAACTCACCTCCTTTTCTATGATTTAGTTTTAAATCCTCCAATGATAAAAGCGACAATAACCCATCTTATAAATAGATAGATAAGCCAAGGTGAAATAAATCCAATAAAGACAAGAAGACTTAATTCTCTCCATCCTGGTTTAAAAGAAAAAGAAACCCCCCTGATTTCATTGATAAGATCAGAAAGCTTTTTCACCGCTGGGTCTACAATTTCCCCTTGCGGTTTATTAGGAGGTAGTTTTGCATCGGAGATAATTCTTTCCTTCAACTGCCTTCTAATATTTGATTGCTCAATTCTTGGTAAAAGAAAATAATCAGCTTTATTTGATAAGAGAACATCAATACTGTTTAACTTTTCTTGGAGGGAAACTTTTCCCCAATTATCGGGAAAGTATATTGTGACTTTATAACTTTTAAAATACCATTCCTGACAAAACGGAGTTAATATTCCTAAAATAATAGATACCACCAAAGTAAGTCTAAAAAACCCTTTTCTTATATTCATAAACTCCCCCTTTTTGCCATTGGCCGGAATAGGTTAATCAGGTTCACCTGCTTTCTTCTTTGGAAGCTTTGCATAGGGATCAATTCCCTTTGATCTGAGAAAGGCCTCAGCATGCTGTGCAAACTCTTGGTGAAACTCCCCTGCATGGATGGCATATGCAATTCTGCCGGCAACAGTGGTCTGTGGCGCGGATTCAACAATTTTATCCAAATGAAAAATGAAATCTGGAATTTCTGCGGGACCCAGACTGCGAATTTCGCAACCATAAAGCTCACCCAGCCGAAGATGCTTTTGATTGCATAGATCTGCAAAGAATTTGTCAGCGATAAAAATGTCCATATATGGCATAAATGTCGCAATATGATCAATGTCGGCCGCGTCGCCGGGTTTCGGAAGTCGAGGATTAGGACCTCGGCATAACATCGCTAACCCTGCATGGAGCTTCGCCTTGATATCAGCTACTGGAATCAACCTAACATGATCGCTCAGAAGAAACTCGCCGGCGCGGGAGATAGCTTCTCTAAAAGAGATCTTAAGCTGCCTTTGCAAGCTATGGGTGAGGAGGTCGAAAGTATTTGGAATGAATAGAGCAATTTCTTCCTCACCGGGAGGCGTAGATTCTAATCCTAACCAGCGTCGCAATGACCTAATCCCAATGGTTATTGTTGCGTCAGCAAAACCATCCGCCTCTTTTCGGCGGATATCCTCGAACTTTAGCCCCTCCGCTTCATATCGTTTATAAATTTTTTCAATTTGATCAGGCATTGAGGCCTTGGTAGATCGGTGTGCTTCCACCATCCAATTAGGTGTGAGCAAATTTGCAGATATACTGTATACGGGGAGCCACCTGTTTATGGGTTTCACAAAGGCGTCTTCAATCGGTGGAGCGATCTCCAATGTAGGAGGTAGGTTAGAAAGAAACCGCCGAAGAGCACGAAAAATCTGTGCTCGTTCGATAGAAAGTTCATGTTTGAGACCAGGATTGCCAAATTCCTGGGATAGACGTATAATTTCCTTTGAATATATGGATAGCTCTGCTTCGTTTTGAACGATTGAAGACCGTGGACAACAAATGACCTCAGCCCCAGCTGCACTTTGAAGACGCTCATACAATTTCATCCACAGAGAGTCAGTTTCATTCCGTTTGAGAGCACGGGCCATGTGTGAAATAGTGGAAGTATCAAGGTAGATGATCTTCTTCCGTATCTCAGGGAGTTTTGCCCGTCCCGTCCATCTGCATTCTGGAATATGGCATTGAAAGGTAAGGTGCTTCCCATCAAAGATATCTATAGGTCGAATACGTCCCTTCCCGCAAAGGGGGCAAGGTGGTTGATTTAAAGAGTTATCCAAGTCAATGATATCCAAAATATTTTCTCCCAAATTACATTTCAGCTATTTGCTATTTTTTCCATCATGTTTCTCCAACCATTCATCCAAAGCCCTCCTGATGATTTCGGCCACTGGATAGCCTGCCTTCTTTGAGATAGCCTTAAATTTCTTCATTTATATTTCTGTCAAATAGATATTGGTTCTTTTCATCATGGATTATGCCACCTTAAATCAATAAGGATACATCACATATAATCTGAGACACCTTTGCATTATTGAGGCCCGGAATCTTCAGAAGATCTTCAATGTGAGCTCGGTCTAATCCGCGCAATCCCTTGAACTCGGTCAGTAGCTCTTTGGAGAAATCCGTAGCATTCTGGCCAGGGATTCCCTTTTTGAAGGTGCCTCGACCAACCCGGAGGATGATTGCCAGTAATTCTGCATCGGTAAGCCGTTCTGGTCCCTCTGCAATCAGACGTTCTCTCGCTCTCTCTTTTACAGGCCAATTCTTAATCCTGTTTGATTTCATATTAGCTATTGCCAGCAGGCAGATTTTTAACCTCTTACGAGTTCAACACAGCAAGCTTCCTTGATAGTCAATTATGTCAGATATCCACTGTTTCTTCTGCTGGTAAGGGCAAATCACTGCTTGCTTTGACATTCAGCCAATTTAGAGCGGCGAGGTTACGAATGGTCAATCCAACCTCTCCTTGATCGAGGGCGGGTATCCATTTCAGCATAGGCCCCATTCTTTGCATGAAATTAGAGTGGCCTAATGAAAAAAGTCAATTCTTATTTCAATAGCCCCTCTCAAAATAGTAGACTTCTCCAACTTTTTTATCTTATACGAACTTAAAAGAGTACGTGTTACAGTTAAGGCTGCTTTTTAGGCCAAATTTCCATATGATCCCTAAGCCATACCGTAATCTCTTCAATCTCCTTCTCACCGCGGGCCACGGACCAGAAGAAAGGTTCAACATCAGGAGAAGGTACGAGGCGATAGCCATTTAACCGAAGGCAGACATCCGCTGCCACAAGTGCTGTTCTTTTATTGCCATCGGCAAACGGGTGAAATACAACCAAACTGTGAATCAATGCGGCTATCTTTGAAATGAGGTTAGGAAATAATTCGACTTTACCAAAAGCGGTGAAGGGCCGTGCCAACGACGACTCCAATCCACCGGGGTTTGTTATCCCATGAACGCCTCCTGTCTCCTGAATAACGCGCTCGTGGATTAAGGCGAGTTCTATTAAATTTATCCAATTCATTTGGCTAGGCCTTCCAGGGTTTTGCGGTGTTCCTCAATCGACTGGTTTGCCAGTTTTTCAATCTGCTTGATCCGTTCTCGATCCAACGGGGCAGAAAGGAGAAGGATGTCGCCTCCCACCTGAATGGCTTCATAAGTATGGGGCGTCGCAACCTCCTGAAAGGTGTCCGGCATTGATAAGTTTCCATTCTGTCGTTTTACAATGCCCAGATACTTCATTTTATTTTCACCTCCAGTTCTAAATTTAGCCCAAAGGGGCTAACCTTTCTATTTATATATACACCCAATAGGTGAAAAATGTAAATGCCTACATGGCTTCTTGATTATCCTTCTGCATTTCCAAAAAGGGATGAAAGAATTAGGAGGGGCCTGGCCATGTGGAGAAATGCTCCCATTAATCATAACAAATGTAAACTTTGTATGTTTCCCCCATAGGGTTGACGAATGGTCTCAAGAATAGTATAAAAGTGGTAAATTCTTTTTATAGGATAGACACTTGGAGGACATTTCAACCATCATTCTTGCCGCGGGGAAGGGAACCCGGATGAAGTCGGACCTGGTGAAGGTCCTCCACCCCATTCTCGGGGTTCCCATGCTTTCCTATCCGATCGATCTTTCCCTGCATCACATCAAAGCCGAGAAAACAATTGTGGTCGTGGGTCACCAGGC
>JASEIE010000226.1 GCA_030024065.1 Thermodesulfobacteriota bacterium | reverse complement strand
TCCTCATGTGTGACGGAAGAGATGGGAACCGCCATCTGAAGGTAGGTCTCCTTGAAGTTTCCAAAGGTGAGCTTAGACCGGGTTTCTTTCTGCTCCGGCTCCTTCAACCTTTCAGGAAGGCCCCCGGAGGGCCGCTTAAATTCCTTAAATAAGGCCCTTGCCTTCCTTTCCATCTCTTGAAGGTCAAAGTCGCCGGCAGCGACGAAAAAGATACGGTCCGGCGTATACCATCGCCTGAAAAAAGAGAGCATCTTGTCCCTGGTCATTGCTTTGATTGTCTTTTCATACCCGATAATCGGCCTTCCGTAGGGATGGCGCTGAAAAGCAATGGACATCGTCTGCCGGAAGAGTTTTCTCGAAGGGTCGTCCTCTCCCATTCGAATCTCTTCGAGGATGACCTCCCTCTCCTTTTCGAGTTCCGCCGGGTCGAAAACAGAGTGTTGAACCGCATCGGCCAGGATATCGAGGGCAATGTCCGCATAGCGGCTGGCAATCGTAATATGATAAACGGTCTGATCATACGAGGTATAGGCATTAATCGAACCACCCAGCGATTCGATCTCCTTTGCCATTTCCCCTACCTTTCTCTTCTCCGTTCCCTTGAAGATCATGTGCTCGATGAAATGGCACATCCCCGCCTCTTCATCCCTCTCATCCGCGCTTCCCGTCTTTACCCAGACCTGGAGAGCCACTACAGGAGAGGTGCGGTTCTCCTCAAGGAGCACCTTCAATCCATTATCCAGTATGAACTGGTGAAACCGATCCCTTGATGTAACAGTATCCAGCCCGGCTGACAGAATAATAACGAGGACGAAAAAGAATATTGACATGAAACGATATCGTCTCATACTTTTCACCTCCATATTTCCTCTCAAGGATTTAAAAAGAGCACTATAAAAATTATAAGAGATAACATGGGAAAAACAAAGGGTGAAACCCCTCCGCTTCCGGGTTTCACCCTCTTTCATTTCTCCTGTCCTGAGACGGGGGATATTTTTAAATGGCCTTTTTCCCTTCCCTGAAGGCATTCAGATTGAGATCATGGACCTTTTGGGGAAGGTGCTCAAGGAGGTTTCTTTCCCAGACCTCCTCCTTAATGTCAAAGAAATTGGAGAAGGCGCCAAGGGTGACAATATTGACGGCCCTTGAATCGCCACATTTGACCGCAATGTCTAATCCATTGATAGCAAAGACGTTCCCGTTAAAAAATCTTTTGAACGACCTGACCACTTTCTCGGGATATTTCATTTTACCGAGGTTGACAGCAGGAGGATACGTCTCCTGAGTATTCAGGAGAACCTTTCCACTCTTCTTCAGCCAGTTGATGTACCGAAGCCCTTCAAGAAGCTCGAAGGAGACAAGATAGTCCACATCCCCATATTTGATCAGCGGGGAATAGACCTTTTTGCCGAACCGGAAATGGGTGGTCACATCTCCACCTCTCTGGGCCATTCCGTGAACCTCGGCCTTTTTCACGTCATAGCCGATTTCATGAAATACGGAGCAGAGAATGTCGCTGGCCAGGATGGTGCCCTGTCCTCCTACCCCTGAAAGCAATATATTGGTCACTCTGTCTTCCATTTTTCTCCTCCTTATGCCTGTCCGGGAATGATCGCTTCGTACTTGCAGATCTGGCTGCAGACACTACACCCAGGGCACTGCAGCCTGTTAATTTGAACAACCCCTTTCCTCTTATGGCCGTCTTTTGTAACAGCCTGATCACCGGAGACTTCCTGCCAGCTAATCGCAGGACATCCGATCTCAAGACACATCGTGCATCCCCTGCACTTGTCCGTCTCAATGGTGTAGAAAGCATGTTCGAATTGCCTTTTTTCCCTCCTGTGAAGCATGCAGGGTCCATTGACCATCACGATGACCGAAGCCGCATCTCTTTCGACCTCTTCCTTGACGATCTCCATGGTCTCTTTGATATTGTAGGGATCCACTTTTCTCACATGTTGAACGCCTATGGCTCTTGCAAGGGTTTCATAATCGATGATGTTCGTGGGCTCACCGGTGATCGTATAGCCGGTTCCCGGGTGTTCCTGAAGACCTGTCATACCGGTTGCTCGGTTATCCAGGATGATGGTCGTCGAATTCCCTTTATTATAGACGATATCCATCAGAGGGGTCACTCCTCCATGAAGGAAGGTGGAATCACCGAGCACAGCACAGGCTTTTCCCAGCCCTTCTTTGCCAAGGACCTTTGCAGCGCCAAAGGCTTCGCCAACCCCGGCGCCCATACAGATGGTCGTATGGATGGCATTGAGCGGAGGCGCAGCCGCGAGGGTGTAACAGCCGATATCTCCGAAGACAAAGAGATCCAGCTTCTTCAGGGCATAAAACAGCGGCCGGTGAGAACAACCCGAGCACATATTGGGCGGCCTCCTCGGAAGCTCCTCAGCCTTGATTCTCTCCTTGGGGGCTTTGTATCTGTTCCCCTTTAAGGATTTCTCGATTATTTCAGGTGAAAGTTCATAGATACTCGGCACCACATCCTTTCCGTGGAAGATTTTGTAACCCATCGCCCGGATTTCAGTCTCGAGGAAGGGGTCAAGTTCCTCCACAATGATCACTTTTTTGACCTTCTTGAAGAAATCCGAGATCAGTTTTTTAGGAAGGGGCCAGACCATCCCAAGTTTCAGATAGGAGTACTCCGGAAAAACCTCCTTGGTATAATTGTAACAGACCCCGCTGGTGATGACCCCGATCTTCGGATCATTGATCTCCATGACGTTATATTTAAATTCATCCGCAAAGGCTTCAAGCTTCCTCATCCTCTCTTCAACAAGGGGGCGTCTCTCGCGGACGTAGATGGGGACCATGGTGAATTTAGGGGCATCTTTTTTGTTAAGCCCCAGGGGCATTACCGACTCCTTGCGTTCCTCTAATTTTACAATGGAAAAGGAGTGGGAGACCCTGGTCTCGGTCCGCAAAAGAACGGGAGTATCGTACTGCTCGCTCAGGTCAAACGCAAGTTTCGTAAAGTCCTTACACTCCTGAGAGTCAGACGGCTCCAGCATGGGCATCTTTCCGAACCTTGCCCAGTGGCGGCTGTCCTGCTCATTCTGTGAGCTGTGAGCATAGGGGTCATCAGCCACAACGACGAGCAGTCCCCCTTTGACTCCCGTATAGGAAAGGGTCATTAAAGGGTCAGAGGCGACATTTAATCCAACATGCTTCATCGAGGCCATTGCCCTCGCCCCTGCCATAGAGGCGCCGCTTGCCACCTCCAGAGAGACCTTTTCGTTGACCGACCATTCAGCCTGAATATCTTTTTTATACTGGGTGCCGATGACAAAAATAATTTCGCTGCTCGGTGTCCCAGGATAGGCACAGGCCACCTTAACCCCTGCCTCCCATGCCCCCCTTGCAATGGCATGATTACCCTGCAATACTTTATCCATAATAACCTCCCGAATTTGACTCAGCTCTAAATCCTTATCATGTACCGTTTGACGCAAGTTTATTGAGATTGCCGAGTTTGTCAAGTGAAATATTTAACTTGCTCAATCACTTCTCAAGGGAAGAGACCTTTCTTAAAACTGAAGGGGTTAAGGAGGATTTTTGTGAAACCTTTAAAAAAGCCTTAAAACTTTCCAAGGCCTCCGCTTTTTTCCCCAGCTTTTCATAACATCGAGCTACATTTAAATGGGCGCCAGCCCAATGAAAACTCTCACCCAATTTGAGTATCTCTTCGTAGGTTTTCGCCGCCTTTTCATAATCCTTCTTCCCTTCATAGGCATACCCTAATCCCTCTAAAGCAAAGAGGCGATAGAGTCTTTCTTTGCCGGCCTTTTGAAGAAACGCTTGATAGGCTTTTATCGCCTCGTCAAGTTCACCTATGCGAAGATGGAGACTTCCTTTGTAAAGGAGAGAAAATCTTCCCGATGAGGTCCCTGGAAATGTTTTAATGACCTCATCAAACCTTTCCATGGCTTTTTTATAGTCTGCCGGCGTCCCTTCCCTGTATGGTGAACTAACCATCTGGTAAACCTCAACAGCCAGACTAAATTTCTGAACCGCGTCCTCTTCCTTCCTGTTCTCCCACATCCGGAATAGAAAGAGGGAGAGCAGAATGACAGAAATGAGTACCCCCACAATGGTTATTTTCTTAATATGGAGGGTGACAAAAAGAAAGGCTCTCTCGGTGAAACTGATGAATTCATCGGGCTGTTTCAACTTCTTCTTCGTAATCTTCTTCTTCACCTTCATACGAAACCCCTTTCAAAATAATTTTTAGTCCACGGGTAAGGGTAAAGATGCCTGTTTCGTTAGCCTGTTAGTCTTGATGGAATCGTAAAAAGTCGTCATTCCCGTGAAACTTGTCCTCGAAGGCATCAATCGGGGAACGGGAATCCAGAAAATTCTAACTATTTGAAAATACTGGATTCCTGCTTGTGCAGGAATGACTGATGATTGGTTTTTCCGACTTTTTACGATTCCATCAGCCTTATAGCCAATTAGCCTTTTTTCCAAACTATACGCCTATATGACCATAAGACTAATGATACATCAGCCTTACTTCCCCGCCCTTAAAACTCTCTTGTCTCCCAGCCTCAGGGTTAATTTGACTTGATCGAAATATTCGATCAAAGGAATGACATACTTTCTTGAGGCCCTGGTCATCTCCTTGAATTGAGGGGTCGTAATCTCCTTATTCTTCTTTAGATATTGAATCAACTCCTCTTTAAGTTTTTCGAAGGGGGTTCGATGAAAATATATTCCGCTCTTGATCTTGACGAGTACCCCTTCATGGACAAGATATTCGAAAATCGCCTGGATATCGTTCTCCTCTTCCGACCATACCTCTGACAATTCCCTGGGAGAAGGAGGCTGGAGACCGCCTTTCAGGATGGCCTCTTCCACCTTTTTGACCAGACCCTTCTCATCAAGGGATGAGACCTGATGTTCGGGAAGCCTCAGTTTATCTCTTTCCAAAATGGCCCCTTTGGACTGGATCATCTCATTGATGAGGATTTGAAAGAGTTTTACATCCACCTCCTCCGGCAGCTTTGTCCTCAATTCCTCTTTTGCCAGGCCCGATTTCATAGGAAATCGTAAATGGAATTCCCTTAACTTGGCCAGGGCCATCTCCTTCAATTTCTGATATTGAGAAAGGGCAACCACTTTAAGCCTCTCCGGGTCGATCAGGAGGAGATCCCCCTTCTTAACCATTCTCCTTAGGATTGACTGGACTTCATTGGGAGGCATGGCGACACGCTTCAAGAGATCCTCAAGGACAATGCCCCCTGTGGCCGAATGAAGGATATGTTGACAAAGGGCTTCCTCTCCGCTTCCGTCCCGGAGGAGCATTAAATCTGAGATGACCGTCTTTGAAAACCGTCTGTGTTTATCCGGATGGGTATCCAGGACCACTCCTCCTCCAAAGGTCTGAATGACCGATGACCCCCGGATCACAAAACGGTCCTGAGGTAAACCCACGATAGGCCGGTCCAACTTCAATTGAACAAAACCTCCCTCTCCCGGAGCCAGTTCCTCCTTATCAAGGAGTAAAATAGTAGCCGTCGCAAGATTCGTTCCGATATGAAATCTCTGGGTGGTTCGATTTTTAACCGGTCTGGGAGCATGTTGCAAATTTTCCAGATAGGCATCGATAAGTCTCGTTGGAGAGAGGGTATGCGGCCGGCAGAGGACATCTCCCCGTTCAATGGCAGAAGTCTCGATTCCTTGAATATTAATTGCGGCTCGCTGCCCTGCTTCGGCCCGCTCTATGGATTGGTTATAGACCTGGAGATTTCGAACCTTTCCTTCCAAACCAGAGGGTAGAACCTGCACCGTCTCTCCCAGGGAGAGGCTTCCTGAAACGATGGTCCCTGTCACCACCGTACCGAACCCTTTCATAGTAAAAACCCGATCGATGGGCAACCGAAAGAGACCGTCCGATGATCGCTCCTCCACCTCCTCTGAGAGATGATCAAGAGTCGAAATCAATTGGGGAATTCCCTCGCCGGTAATGGAGGAGACAGCAAGGATGGGAACGTCTTTTAAAAATGTGGTGTTAACAATCTCAGTCACTTCTTCCCTGACAAGCTCGAGGAGTTCCTGGTCAACAAGATCCATCTTAGTGAGCACGATCAATCCTTTTTTAACCTTCAAAAGGGTACAAATATCCAGATGCTCCTTTGTCTGTGGCATGACCCCTTCATCGGCTGCAATGATCAGGGCGACCAGATCGATTCCCCATGCTCCTGCCACCATATGTTTGACAAATTTTTCATGGCCTGGCACATCGATGATACCCAGGCGGGTGCCGCTGGGTAGATTCAAGGAGGTGAACCCCAGCTCAATCGTAATCCCTCTTTCTTTCTCCTCCTTTAATCGATCCGTGTCCACACCGGTAAGGGCTTTCACCAGGGCGGTTTTACCATGGTCGATATGCCCTGCTGTGCCCAGAATGACATGTTTCATCGTTTCTCCTCACAATGATTTCTGAAAGATAACAGAAACACCCTTATCTTTCAATATGGTTTCCGCTTAATGTCATTTAAAGTTGAAAAGTGCACTGTTTTTAATGAATTTAAACTTGAAAAGTG
>JASEIE010000225.1 GCA_030024065.1 Thermodesulfobacteriota bacterium | reverse complement strand
CTATAAGTCTCTTCTAATTGCAACAATATTCAATTTAGCCGATAGTCATGTATATTAGAGGAGTCTGATGTCTAACGTCTGAAGTCCAGTGTCTGAATTGCAAAAGGTATCCCAAATTTCTTGACAATTGAAATGAAATAAGATAGTTATCTTAAGTTGTAAACAGGGTGGTTTTTTTCTAGAAAGGCTTTACTCTTATGAAAAAAAATTCGATTCGAATTGCCATCGTGGGTGTCGGAAATTGTGCCAGTGCTCTCGTCCAGGGGATTGAATTCTACAGAGATCTCAGCAGGAAGAACCCCAGATTTGAACCCCTGGGGTTAATGCACATGGATCTTGGGGGATATAAGCCCTGGGATATCGAAGTAGGAGCAGCCTTCGATATTGATCGAAGAAAAGTGGGAAAACCTCTCAGAGAGGCCATCTTCGCCAAGCCCAATTGCACCAAAACGATCTACTCCCATTTCAACGATTCAGGCGTGATCATCTCCATGGGTGAAGTAATGGATGGTGTTTCAGAACATATGAGGGATTACCCTGAGGACCGAACCTTCGTGGTGGCCAGTGAGAAACCCTGCAATGTAGAAAAAACCCTCAAGGAGTCCGGCGTGGAGATCGTTCTCAACTACCTTCCTGTGGGCTCAGACCTGGCTACCCAATTCTACGCAGAGGTCTGTTTGAACGCAGGGGTGAGTTTCATCAACTGCATGCCCAGTTTCATCGTCTCAGACTCGGAGTGGGCAAAACGATTTGAAGAGAAAGGGATCCCTGTTGTGGGGGATGATGTGAAGTCCCAGATGGGCGCCACCATCATCCATCGAGCGCTGGTGAAACTCTTTGAGGACCGCGGGGTGAAACTGGACCGCACTTACCAGATCAATACGGGCGGCAATACGGACTTCCTCAATATGCTTAACCGAAACCGCTTGCAAAATAAACGAATCTCCAAAACAGAAGCCATTCAGTCCCAACTGGGCGTTCCTCTGGAATCCGAGAATATCCACATCGGTCCTTCTGATTATGTTCCCTGGCAGAACGATAACAAGGTCTGTTTTCTTAGGATGGAAGGAAGGGGATTCGGGGAAGTTCCATTGAACCTCGAATTGAGACTCTCCGTCGAGGATTCGCCTAACAGTGGGGGGATCACCATCGATACCATCCGGTGCTGTAAAATTGCCCGTAACAGGGGAATCGGTGGCCCCCTCATCTCCATCTCTGCCTATGCGATGAAACATCCTCTCATCCAATTCCCGGACAGTGAGGCAAAAGTAATGGTGGAAGAGTTCATCGAAGGGAAAAGGGAGAGGTAATTTTAAATCCGGATTCTTCTAAGAGAAATTTGTCATCACCGGGATCGGGTTTGAACTCCAGTTGGAGCTTCTTGGCTTCCTTGATGTAGGATCCTTCCTTCATACGAATCTCTCCGTCCGTCACAACGATAATGGCCGATTCTCCCCGGACAGGGCAACGCTGTTCGCAAAACCCACAGCCATTGCACTTAGAGGCGATAACGACAGGACGCCGATATCCTTCCACAGGACGAAAGACAATGGCGTTATACGGACAGATCTCGTCGCAGATCAGACAGAGCTTGTTCTGGGCCCAGACCAGACACATCTCTTTTCGTAAAACCGCTGTGCCAACTTTAGCATGAGTCTTTTCTTCCATCGGGAGAAAGCGAATCGCTTGTGTGGGGCATACTTTTCCGCAGACATTACAGTTCTGGTCGCAGGGAGCAAGACGAAGGTCCATCTTAGGAGTCCAGAGGCCCGAAAGACCGGATTCCCACAGACAGGGTTGGAGCGTATTGGTCAAGCAGGACTTCATACATTCTCCGCAACGGATACAGGTGCGTAAAAACTCCGTTTCGGGAATCGCTCCGGGTGGCCGAATGAGTTGGTACTTACTCTGGATCACGGTAAAGGGACTTCTCACAGCCAGAAAACCGGTAGCCAGTCCTCCGGCCAGAGAGTAAAAAAATCCCCTCCGGGATAAATTGAAAGAAGAATATTCTCCTCCCGAAGAAATAGGAAGCGATGCGGGAAAACGGATTGCATTCTGAGGACAGGCTTTGGCACAGGTTCGACATTGAATGCATTCGGCAAGTTGGGTATGGGTTGGGTTCTCCGGGATAGCTCCCATGGGGCAGGTCTTCTCGCATTTCAGACATTCATTGCAATCCTGGCTGACCTTGCGTTTGAAAAGGCCCAGGGGGGAAACCAGGCTGAGCAAAGCTCCCAGGGGACAGAGGTATCGACACCAGAAACGAGGAACCAGCCGGTTGAGGGCAATGATTCCACCAAAGATCAGAAGGGTGACGGCAGACATGTAAAAAACCGGCTGGGGATAGTGAAGATGAGATAGGGTGATCCATCCCAGAGCCCGAAATAAAGGCCGCAGCAAATCGAAGAAGAGATTGATCAGCGTAATGGTCAAAGGATAAAGGAAGAAAGTGTAAAAGCGTGTAAGGAGCGCTATCGGGTCCATAACAAAGGCCAGGGACAGACCCGTCAGGGCAGCGCTTATAAAAACAATGAGAAGGACGTATTTCACTTTTGGGAGGTTGGCTCCAGCCTTCAGTCCCACACGCTTTTTCTTTCGGAAAAAAAGGAGGTCTAAAAAGTCAATGGATGCGCCCATGGGGCAGACATAGGCACAGAAGAAGCGGCCGATGAAGAGCGTGGCTCCAATAGGTATGAGGGAAAAGAGAGCCCGTGGGATGATCTCCCTTGCAGCGAAAACAGCGTTCAGCCCGAGGAGGGGATCTAATCGTAAATAGATGTCTGCTGGCAGCCAATCCGGCAGTTTATAAGTGGCCAGAACAAAGAAAGCAGAGAAGAGAAGAAGGGAGAGGGCCTGAAGGAGAGTCCTCATGCCCTCTCCCGGATGATTCTAAGTTGATCGTTATCAATCTTCCCCAGGCCTCGTTGGTGAGCGACCAGCAGGTGTTCCACTTGACGGCCTTTAAAGTTTTTACCGTACCAGGGAGCCACGGTCACGCCGTAAGCATCTACAGCCACAGGGTCAATGCCGGCGATGATGAGATTAGGCCTTTGAACCTCCCCCGGTCCTCCGGGTCCACCCGTGACCAAAGCCCGTGTGGCATCCAGAATGGTCAACTGGGGCTTGATGACTGTGGCGAGGTCTGCCAGGGCCTGGTTGATGTTGTAGCGGGAATGGAAACTCTCCCGGTCCCAGATCAAGCCCATGAGACCCTTGATTCCAAGGCTGACCCCGGTGGCAGAGTGAGACTTTGCTGTGGGGAGGTTGATCAATACGTGGGAATCCAAAACTTCCTTCATCACCTCTACCTGTTCCAGAACTTTTCCCTGAGGTATCTTGATCTCACGAAAGAATTTTTTCTCCTGAAGGGCAAGGACATGGACACCCCTGATACGTTTGCAGGCTTCAAGGATGCCTGAACGTTCGAGGCAGAGCTCCGGCCTTCCCAGAGTATGATCGAGGACCACAACACTCTCTGCTCCTGCATCAATGCAAGCCTGAGCGACTGTGGCCACGACTAAGGGGTGGGTGTTACAACCCGTTTCCGGAGGTCTGGCAAAGGACATATTGGGTTTCAGCACAACACGCTGGCCCTTTTTAACAAACCGGGAGATGCCTCCCAAAGCTTCTATCGCCTTCTTCGTAGCGGCTGCAGGCTCGCCGGAGATAACGATCAGATCATACTCTTCTTTTGCAACTGAGAAAGGAGGTTTCCCAATAATGCCTAAAGCTATTCCTGTGGCAGCGGTTTTAAGAAATTTACGTCGTGTAATCGTCCTTTTCGGTTTACCCACCATTTCCTCCTTTCCTAAAAGAGGATAAAGATATATCCTTATACAATAAACTCTGACGGAACGTCTCTGAGACGAACCACATCACGGATTTTCATTGAAACATTAAATCCTATCGAACATTTTACCGGACATTCAAAACAATCCTCGCAGGCTACGGCTGGAAGATTCATGGACATTATAAGATCTTTTGCAAGAGCAAGATTTCGGTAGCCATACGAATACATATAGGCTCGCATTAAATCAGGGATGGGAAGTTGCTCTGGACATTGGTTCAAACATTGCCTGCAGCCCTGGCAGTATAAGCCAGGCAAAGAGGCCTCTTTTCGGATCTCCCTTTTTTCAGCATCGGTGAGCGTGAGGTCTTCCATAACGGCGAGGTCGATATTCATCTCTTCAAAGGTGGTAAACCCCGGGACGATGGTATGCACGTTCGGGTCCTGAAGAACCCATTTGAGGGCTGCGGCGGCATTTTTCACGGTAGGGGTCTGTCTGAAACCACCTCGAATCGCTTTCATTCCGACAATTCCGATGCCGGCCTGAGCTGCTTTCGCAATTGCCTCCCTCACTTCAAGGTAATGTCTCTGCTGGAAATTGTAGGCTGTTAGAATAACATCATACACTTTTGAATCGGTAGCCGCACGAATAACCTCTGGTTCGTTTGCATGAGTCGAAATACCAATAAATCGAATTTCTCCATCTTCCTTTGCCTTAACGAGTGCTTTCAAGGTTGGCTCATGCACAACCGATTCTCTCCAAGATACACCATGATGGTAGAGAATCTCCACATAATCTAACCCCAACCGTTTAAGACTGATGTCAAGTTTCCTGAGGAATTCCCGAGTGGTTGCTCCTTCGTTGTAAAGACCGGTTGTCCGATCCTGGGGAAGGCCCACTTTGGAACCAATCATAAATGAATCCCTTGGTCGCCCCTTGATCACTCCTCCGATGGTCTCCTCGTTTCGACCTCCCATATAGCCATGGGCTGTATCCAGAAGCACCATACCCGAATCCAGGGCGGCCCGGATAAGATTGGGATTATCGGAGTTCATGACTCCCATATTGATCACCGGGAGTTTTAACCCGGTCTTTCCCAAAGTGCGATAAACAAATTTTCTCTCTTTCCCCTTCGCTTCAACAATTTTCACTTCTGGTTTCCAGTCGTTTGGAGGAAGAAAAAAGAGTCCACCCACGCCCGCAAGCGTTGACCTCATAAAATCTCTTCTGCCGATCAGTTTTTTCCCCATCGTCTCTCCTCTTTTGCAACTTTAGGCACTTTAGTTCACCTTAGACACTGGTCAGTTTCTTTTCGTTAACCCATCCTCAAGGAGTTTCAGATATTTTGATCGAAGCGCAACATCATTAAAATTTATTATACCCCATAGATACCTCCCTTTCCAGTAAAGATCAATTTCTCCATGATGAGGATCCGAAATGGAGTGGCGTCCCTCTACAACACTCTTTTCAGTTTTTCCTGTTTGCTCCAGATATTTCCGGATCATATTCCGGCGCTCTTTAGGATCTCCACTCTCAATGATGAAGAGCTTGAATTGATTACCTAAGAGCTCATAATCAGCGGTAAAGGCTGAATGTAAAAAAGGATAGCCAAGAAAATTTTTGGCAATAAATTTTTCCGAATTCTTCTTCTTCCCCTCTCCCGGGAAAGAAGAAAGGATTGAGGGAAGCGATCCTCTTTCTCCTAAATTTGATTCTACTTTTCTTGCAAAGGGGAGGAGAATTTGCTGATCTTCAGGTCCGGTATTGAAACTGTTTATCTTCACATAGTAGTTTCCCATCAGAAAATTTAAAATATTATTTTCGATATAACCCTGAGCCCCGATACCGAAGAAGTTCGCATCGGAGAGACGTTCCTGACTGTAGATCCCAAAGGCATGAATCGAGGTTTTATGACGATAGACCTCCACGGTCACGGAAGCCTTTTTATCATTCATATATTCCGCCACTTTCAGTTCCTCAAAATCGTACGTGAAATAGAGGTCCGCAGCTCCATTGATATATTCGTAGAGGGTTTTGGGGATAAAGGTCTGGATCTCACCGGATGGTTTCCATCCGGCTATCTCAGGAAATTTGAAGCCCTTTGCCTCTGTCCCCGGAACCGACCAAAAAACAATTATTCCCAATATCAACCCAATGGTTTTCATCCTTTCACTTCCTTTCTTTTTTGATGGAAACCCCTCTTTCTTTCATCCATCGGTCTATAAAGGAAGAGGTATCTTCCTTCGAACCCTTCATCTCTTTAAAGAATTCGATCATCTTCCTGAGATCCATTCCAAAGTGTTCATGGAGGGTTTCAAATCGATTGAGTCGATGGAGGTATCGGCGATAGGCCAGCACAACGGCATTATTGAGTTCTATTTGATCAACCTCCTTATAACAGTCCGTTTTAAACTGATCTTTGATCACCCCGAATGACTCCCTGATGGATTGAAATATTCCATCCCTCCCTCTCAATTTTTCTTCTCTTAAGATGGGTTGTTCATAAAAATTTGACAATTGCCTGTAAGCCTGATCCACCCACCTTCCAAAGAGGAGGTCGTCCTCCTGGTAATGAATCGCCAGGGCAACCTCCTTTGATCCCGCCCCATACTTCTCCGTCAGGAAATCGATTGCTCCCTGATTCCCGATAAAGGTGGCCAACTGTTCGTTGAAATCGGTCTCTCCTTTAAAATAGACCGTGGCATGGGTCATTTCATGAAGAATGATGTTGGCCAGGGTGGGCTCATCCCATCTCAGCATGGTTGAAAA
>JASEIE010000224.1 GCA_030024065.1 Thermodesulfobacteriota bacterium | reverse complement strand
TATTTGAGATTCTTGTCTCTAAATGTAAAATAAATTGCACCTTTAAAATCTCTGCCTCCGCAGGAATGACGGGGGGTGGTAATGTTGTTCCATTTAATCTCCCAGGCAATCCATGAATAAAAAAATCGGCCTCTACATCTGTCATTGTGGAACCAATATAGCAGCGACAGTTGATTGCGAAGAACTCGTCCGTTTCTCAAGCACACTTCCTGGAGTGAGGGTTGCTCGAGACTACCGTTATTTATGCTCCGATCCAGGGCAGGATCTGATTAAAAAAGACATCCATGAACTCTATTTAGACAGGGTGGTCGTTGCCGCCTGCTCACCCCGAATGCATGAGACCACTTTCAGAAATCTCCTCTCCGGAGAGGGGCTCAACCCCTACTTCCTCAATATCGCCAATATCCGTGAGCAGTGCTCCTGGGTTCATCAGGACCGGGAAAGGGCAACGGAAAAAGCCCGGCATATCCTTCGGGCTGCGGTGGCGAGGGTTTTGCGGCAAGAGGCCCTGACGGCAAGAAGGGTCGGAGTCCAACCTTCCGTATTGGTCGTCGGGGCAGGGATTGCTGGAATTCAGGCTGCTTTGAACATTGCCAGTGGAGGAATGAAGGTCATCCTGGTTGAAAAAGCCCCTTTTATTGGAGGCCACATGGCCCAGCTCGATAAGACCTTTCCCACCCTCGATTGTGCTTCCTGCATCTTTACTCCCAAGACAGTGGAAGTGGCCAGAAACAAGAATATCGAACTTTTGGTCTATTCTGAGGTGGTTGATGTAAAAGGGTATGTCGGCAACTTCACCGCAGCGATTAAAAAGCACCCGACCTATGTCAATTTCACCCGATGCACGGGTTGCGGAGACTGCGTGGAGGCCTGTGTATTGAAGAAGGGAGTGCCTTCAGAGTTCGAAGAGAGCATGGCCGGACGAAGAGCGGTCTACATCCCCTTTCCTCAGGCCATCCCTTTGAAGGCAGTCGTTGATAAAGAGAGTTGCCTTTTTTTAAACAAAGGAAAATGTAAAAAAACATGTGTCGAAGTCTGTAAGGCAGGGGCGATCGATTTTGATCAGAAAGAGGAAGTGGTTGAGCTGGAGGTGGGTTCTATCATCCTGGCTACGGGTTACGATCCTTTCGATCCCCGTCTCCTTCCCCAGTATGGCTACGGGGTTTACGAAAATGTGATCACCGGCCTCCAGTTTGAAAGACTATCGAGCCCTTCAGGACCAACCCAGGGGGAGATATTGCTGAAGGAGGGAACCGTTCCTAAGACGATTGCATTTCTCCACTGCGTTGGAAGCCGGGATGAGAATGCCAATCTCCATTGCTCAAGAATCTGCTGTATGGCCTCGATGAAGCAGGCCCATCTGGCAAAGGAGAAGACCGGGGCCGAGGTTTATGAATTCTATATCGACATCAATGCCTTTGGAAAAGGATATCAGGAATTCTATAAGAGGGTTCGTGAAGAGGGAATCTTCTTCATCCGGGGAAAAGGTTCCGAGATTTTTAAAATGGACGGCCGCCTCATCGTCGCCGCTGAAGATACCCTCCTCGGAACGCCTGCTGAGACCCCGGTGGACATGGTGGTTCTGGGAACCGGCCTCACTTCCCGCTCCGACGCAGAAAAGGTTGCCCAGACATTTGGGATCAGCCGGAGTGCGGATGGGTTCTTTATGGAGGCTCATCCCAAGCTCAGACCCGTCGCCACCAATGTTCACGGGATCTTTCTGGCAGGGTGCTGCCAGGGTCCCAAAGATATTCCCGATACCGTGGCCCATGCCTCTGCGGCTGCCGCAGAGGTGATCTCCCTGCTCATCAAAGGGGAGATCGAAGTCGAACCAACCATCGCAACGATCGATCCGGAGCTTTGTGCGGGATGCAAATTATGTATGGAGATTTGCCCTCACTCGGCGATCGAATTTCTTGAGACGAAGGGAATCTCTGCTGTCAATGAGGCCCTCTGCAAGGGCTGTGGCGCCTGTACTGCTATCTGTCCCAATAAGGCCGCCAGGCAGAACCACTTCACCCAGAGTCAGGTGCTCGCAGAAGTGGAAGAACTCTGTTCGCATTAAGAAAAGTCGGAAATGGAATATGGGCTTTAAGCACCAAATCCCAAGCACCTGCCTTCGCCGAAGCGCTTGCTCTCCGCAAGGCTTCTGGAGACGGGGCTTCGCGCAGGCAGGCCAATAATCAAATAATGACCAATATCCAATGACCGAAATTCCAAGAAAATCAAAATCTTTTGGTTATTGGAGTTTGGTTATTCCTGCCTGCCGGCAGGCAGGGGATATTATTTGGAACTTGGAATTTGATGATTGGAAATTGATACGATAAAACATGAGTCAACAATGAAAATAGATCCCAAGAGTTTTATCCATGACTTTCAACTCAATATCTGCATCCAGTGCGGTGTGTGTACAGGCGGGTGTCCGGTTAAATTCAGATCCCCCCTCAATATGAGAAGGCTTGTCAGGGAAACTCACTTTACGGCCAACCCCTCCCCTTTATTTATGAAACCTGAACTATGGGCCTGTACGACCTGCAGCACCTGCAGCCTTCGCTGCCCTGCTGGAGTGAAGAACGTTGAGCTGATCATGGGGATAAGAAATTTCCTTGCCAATAAAGGCGAGGTCCCCTCAACGATCAGAGATGCCCTTGAAAATACCTTCCTTCAGGGGAACCCATGGGGTCGTTTCCGTGACCGGAGAGCCGATTGGGCAAAAGACCTTGGAGTAAAGATCTTCGGAGAAGAAACATCTGAAACACTATTATTTGTGGGTTGTGCCCCTTCCTACGACCCCAGAGTTCAGAATGTTTCAATAGCCCTCGTCAAGATCTTTCAACAAGCAGGCCTTGACTTCGGCATCCTTGGAAAGAAAGAGTCCTGTTGTGGAAACGAGATCCGGCGGATGGGGGAGCAGACCCTCTTTAAAAAGCTCGCAAAGGATAACACGGCCCTTTTCAAAAAGTCCGGCATTAAAAGGATCATCACCATTTCCCCCCATTGCTACAATGCCTTCAAGAATGAATACCCGGACTTAAATATCCCGGCACAACACTACACTCAAGTGTTGGCTGAGTTAATTGAAACCGGCAAACTCAACATGTCAAAGGGATTGGATATCCTCACCACCTTTCACGATCCCTGTTTCCTTGGAAAACAGAATCTCATCTTTGAGGAACCGAGAAGGATTCTCTCCTCCATTCCGGAAATCCAATTTGTCGAAATGGAGAGATCGAGGGAGAGGAGCCTCTGCTGTGAGGGAGGGGGTGGAAGGATGTGGGCAGAAGGAGGAACGGAAGGAAAACGAAATGGAGAGATCCGAATCAAGGAAGCTCTTGGATTAGGTGCAAAGGTCATTGCCACAGCCTGCCCTTTCTGCCTCATGACCCTTGAAGATGCCACTAAAACCTCTGGCTCAGCAGACCAGATTGTTGTAAAAGATATTGCGGAGTTGATAAGTGAAGCCCTGTAACTCAGGGCTTTAGCCCTGATTTTCAACACTGAAGGGTTGAGTTACAGCCCTCGAAATCCACAAAAATTGATAATCCCCCTTTTAGAAAAGTCGGTACGAGTCGGAACGACTGTCGTACCGACACTCGCAACCGAGGGGGAACAGGGGGGGATTTGAACGGAGGGGTAAATGAACATCATCGTTTGTGTCAAAAGAATCCCGAAGACAGCCGAGGCAGATATCTTCATTGAAAAGGATGGAAAGGATATCAAGAAGGACCATCTCGTCTTTGCCCTCAATGACTGGGACGGTTATGCGGTGAGGGAGGCTGTTCTTTTAAAGGAAAAGCATGAGGGTGAAGTCACTGTCATCACAGTTGGCCCGGAGGAATCGAAAGAGGTGTTGACGAGGTGTCTGGCCATGGGCGCAGATAAGGCTCTGAGATTAGAGGAACCCCCTTCCTCCGATGCCCATCTCATTGCAAAAATACTTTCTCAAACCATTAAAAATCAATCCTTCGATCTCATATTGACAGGTGTTCAGGCAGAAGATGACGGTTGGGGACAGGTCGGAGTGGCCCTGGCCCAGACCTTAAGCCTTCCCCATGCAGCCATAGTCACCCATGTCGAGATCAACGGAGACTTGGCCTCGGTCCGAAGAGAACTGGAGGGCGGAATCGATGAAGTCGTAGAAATCAAACTTCCTGCTGTCCTGACTATTCAGACCGGTATCAATGAGCCCAAATATATCTCCCTCGCTGCCATTTTAGAGGCCGAGGATAAAGAGGTCAAAGAAGTCGGAGTGGAAGAGATAGGGCTTAACATAGAAGAACCGCTTCGTACGACCATCGACCAGGTCTTCTTTCCACCGGTTGGAAAGATGGCAGAGATATTGAAAGGCAGTCCAGAAGAAGTCGTAGGGCAGTTGACTGAGATCATTAAGAAGAAAAAAGGTTGACATCAGAGTTTCTGAAAATAAACTCACTCTAAATCTCCCCTCCCCTGGCGGGAGGGGATTGAGGGGAGGGGGATCATATCCGATTGGTTCACCCTCACCCCATGCACCACGTGGGGTGCATGACTGTCCTGAACCTCACATGGTTCAGGGCCAACCCTCTCCCATCAAGGGAGAGGGAAAATTCTTACAAGAGGAGTTAAACAATGGGAGAAATTTTTGTACTGGTCGAACACCGACAGGGAAAGATCCGGGATATCACCTATGAGATGTTAGGACTTGGAGAGAATTTAGCCAACCAGAAGGGAACATCTTTTGTGGCTATCCTCTTGGGTCACGATGTGAAAAGCTTTGCTGAGGATCTGGCCACAAGAGTGCCAAAGGCTCTCGTTGTCGAGGATGAGAATCTAAAGAATTTTAATTCCATCCTTTATCAAAAAGCCCTCTCCTCCCTCATCTCAAAATATCAACCCTACCTTCTTTTAATGGGCCACTCGGCCTTCGGGATGGACCTGGCGCCAAGCCTCTCCGTGGAAATGAATTTTCCTTTAGCTACTGATTGCATCGGCCTCTCATTCGAGGACAACAGATTAAAAGCGACCCGCTCCATCTATGGAGGGAAGGTCAATGCCAATATCTCCTTGAGGGAATCGAAGGGGTATATCGCCACCATTCGGCCGGGCATATTCGGTTCTAAGATGCCTTGTGAAAGAAAAGGTGGGATCGTGATGGAATCCTCTCCACTCCAGGGAACAATCGATGTAAAAAAATTTATTGAATATATTGAAGCCACTATCACAGGTGAGGACATCACTCAGGCAGAGATCATTGTCTCTGTAGGACAGGGGATCGGAGGACCTGAGTATATTCCTATGATTAAAGAAGTGGCAATGAATCTGGGTGGAGTGATTGCCTGCTCACGGCCGGTGGTGGATCGAAACTGGCTGCCCAAAGAACGACAGGTGGGAATCTCTGGAAAGACGGTGAAGCCAAAGGTCTATATTGCCATCGGCATCAGTGGTGCCTTCCAGCATGTCACCGCCATGCAGGGTTCTGATACGATTATCGCCATCAACAAGGACCCCCGCGCCCCCATCTTCGGAGTCGCCCACTACGGAATCGTAGATGACTTCCAAAATGTGATGCCAGTTTTAAAAGAGAAGACGAAAGGAATGAAATAGAGGATTCTTTACGTTGGGGCGTCAAAGAGTTATTACGTCCTATAGACCTCTGCCTTTCTATTTTACCTTTTCTATAAAAGTTCTTGCAGCCTTTATTGCATCCTTAACTACATCCACATCATGCAAAAGTGCTCTGTAATAGCCAGCGATGTGGAGTTGGTCGTAAAGCCTCTCAAATTCCCTTAAAAGTTTTCCATCATGCATTGATAAATGTTTCTGCAATGCCTTCCTATAACCGTCAACAGATCTGGGAAGATCTTTTTTGTTCAAGCCTCTGTTGAGTAAACATAGATCTATTGCCTTTAATACTGCAAGGTAAGCCGTTGCACAGGCCTCCTGAACAGGCTTGACATCTGAATACGCATTATCCTCAATAGGGGCAGACTTAAGTATTTCTTTTGCATTGTTTAAATAACGCAATGCCTCTTTCATTTCACTAAAACCTCTTAATTTATGATTATTCACATTTTAAAACCAATGTCAAGGCTTGCAGGATTGCAATAAGAAGTCAACCACAGGCCCCCCACCCCCTCCTATCTTCGGTGTGGCTGACTACGGCATCGTGGACAACTTTCAGAATGTGATTCCGATCTTAAAAGAGATGACGAAAAAATAAACTACTCCGCAGCAGTGCTGTGGGGCATTGAAATTCAAAACCTATTTCCTTGTTGTCCTCCTTGCGCCTGCCTGCCGCAGGCAGGGAAGCAGAAATCCAGGGGTTCCCGTGAAAACGGGAACCCAGTTATTTTGAATAGTTCCCTGCCTTCGCAGGGACAACGTCTAGACTCCCGCCTCTCCCCTTTTTCTGTCTATAATCTTCCCGTTTCCATATCGCCACTTCACCTACTTATCTTTACATGCAGTAAATAAGGTCTACGAAAGATTTTCGATTGAAATAAACAAGTAACAATCGTGCCATGGTTTATTGCATATCATATCTTTCCCAAAAGTCTAACATTATAGACCTGACCCTATTTTCCGGCGCTGCTGAGACCTGGAAACGTTTATACCTCGTCCGGTGC
>JASEIE010000223.1 GCA_030024065.1 Thermodesulfobacteriota bacterium | reverse complement strand
CTGACGGGAAGCGATCCTTTGGGACCTAATAGAGACGCTATGCCGTTATGGATCTCGATCATAAGCTCCCTCCTCTTTAGCAAGAGTTGAAGGCTTACCCATCTGATAAGCCTCAAGAGGAAGATAGCATAAATGGGCAAATATGTCAAATAATTTATGGCGCTATATTTACCGTGCAATGTTTCCTAAAGGTCTGGATAAGTTTAAAATAAGGCATATTACGTACTATCGCAAGAATGGCGTTTACATATAAGCGCCATATTTAATTTTACTATAATGAGGCAAGCCGATTCCTTATTACGAATATGACTAACACCCTTGCCTGTGTATTTGAGATTCTTGTCTCTAAATGTAAAATAAATTGCACCTTTAAAATCTCTGCTTTCGCGGGAATGACGTGCTTTGTTGTGATTAATGACGCTGTATATAGCAATATAAAATTAGCATTGTAAAATTAGCAATTTTTCCATTGATAGTTTTGCATTGCTAATTGGCTATTTTGCATTGATCTTTTACAAGGAGGGATTTATGGCTTTGACAATGTTTGGTAGGACAATTCGAAAGATTGGCGTGGTTGGATCAGGTAATATCGGCCCGGATATTGCGCTTCATTTCAGCCAGAACCTTTATGCCTATGGTGTCTCTGTGATCGTGGTCGATATCCTTCAGGCCGCCCTCGATGCCGGATCGAAAAAAGCGGAGTCGAAGATGGCTAAAGCTGCAGAGAAAGGTATTTTTAAGAAAGAAGTGGCTGATGCCATTTTTAAAAATATGCTTTTCACCACCGATTATGGAAAACTGTCTGATGCCGATTTTGTGATCGAGGCCGCCTTTGAGCGCATGGATGTCAAACATAAGATCTTCGACCAGTGTCAGGAAGTCTGCCCGAAGGGAGCGATTTTTGCCTCTAACTCCTCCCATATGGTCCCGGAAGAGATCTTCGAGAAGGTGAACGATAGGAGCCGGTGTCTGGTCATCCACTATTTCTATCCCGCAGAGAGAAATATTCTGGTGGAAATTGTCCCCGGAAAAGATACCAACCCATCTCTGGTTGAGTATCTGATGAAACTCTATGAATTCATCGGCAAGGCTCCCATTCAAGTGAAAAGCCGCTATGGCTATGCTATTGATCCCATCTTTGAAGGGCTTTTTCTTGCCACTGCCTTAACCGTCGAAAAGGGATTGGCCAATATCAAGCAGGCAGATGCCATTGCCCAGAAAGCCCTTGGAATGGGGGTGGGACCCTTCACAGCCCACAATCTTGCTGGCGGGAATCCCATCACCCAGCACGGTCTGACCGAGATGAACACCAGGATTATGCCCTGGTATCGCTCTCCCAGAATCCTGGATGACCAGGTCAAATCGGGAAAACCCTGGGAAACAGCAGGAAAGGGGGAAACCGTTGAGTACAGTTCTCAAACTTATGAAGCTGTTTCAAATCAAATCATGGGGGCTTACTTCGGAATGGCCTGTGAAATTGTGGAGAGTGGAATTACCAGTATCGGTGACATGGAGATGGCGCTGGACACCGGGCTGGTGATGAGTCCTCCTTTCTCATTGATGAATAAACTCGGTGTGAAAAAGGCTCTTGAACTGGTTGAGGCTTATGCTAAAGAAAATCCCGGGTTCAAGGTGGCTGAGATTCTTAAAAAACAGGCGGCTTCGGGTCAGCCCTGGAAGATACCCGTTGTCCTCAGAGAGAATAAAGGAGATGTAGCCATTGTCAAAATCCGCAGGCCAAAAGTGCTGAACGCCCTTAACGAAGAAGTCTTTGAACAACTAAGAGAGTGCTTCGTTGACATTCAAAAGGACCCGAAAATGAAAGGCGCCGTATTGACCGGATTCGGGACCAGGGCCTTTGTCTCAGGCGCTGACATCGGAATGCTGGCCGCACAAAAGAGACCCGAAGACGCAGAAGCCCTCTCTTTAAAAAGCGGAGCGGTATTGGATCTGATTGAGAATCTTGGCAAACCGATCATCTGTGCCATGAATGGACTGGCCTTTGGCGGAGGAAATGAGATCGCCATGGCCTGCACTGCACGGATAGCCGCCAAAGGGCAAAAAGTCTTTGTCGCCCAGCCTGAACCCAGACTCGGAATCATCCCTGGAAATGGCGGGACTCAGAGACTTCCGAGGTTGGTAGGAATGGAGAAGGCCTGGCCCATCCTCCGAAGTGGTAACCCCATTTCTTCAGCCCAGGCCAAAGAGTACGGATTAATCCTTGAGGAAGTGGAAGGTGACTTTATTTCAGCAGCCGTTGACTTGGTCAGCAAGATTGCCTCTGGCCAGGTTCATATTCCACCCATTAAAAAGGACCCCATCCCCATTCCTTCAAAGCTTCCCGATGTAGAAATTGGGCATCTGAGTCGCAAGATTGACTCCCTGGTTCAGCGGGCAGTATTGGAGGGGGCTAAGATGACCCTCGAAGAAGGATTAAAGCTTGAAGCCAAACTCTTCGGTGAGTGCCTCTTAACCCGGGATATGAAAATCGGAATGGAAAATTTCATGAAGAACGGGCCCAAGGTCAATGCCAACTTCGTGCATAAGTAGAGTCTGTTTATAAATGTCTTTTTCCGTCATGCCGGACTTGAGGAGCCTGCCCCGTACTTGATACGGGGGCATCCAGAGACCCTTGAAAACACTGGATTCCGGCTTTCGCCGGAAAGACGACTTTTTAAAAAACCGTATTTTATAAACAGACTCTAAGTAATCCCTCGGTTATGGGGGGTTACTTGACCCGAAAGGGTCGGAAGGTTTTCCTGGAGGTATCGATGGTTGAAAAGGTTTACCGGTTAGGTTGTGATATCGGCGGCACCTTCACTGACTTTGTTCTTCTCAACGATCAAACAGGCGAGATGATTATCTATAAGTGTCTGACCACTCCCCGGGATCCCTCTGATGCTGTTGAGCACGGGATAAGAGAAATGGAGAAATACAGACCAGGCTTTGTGGAGAAAATGGATGAAGTGATCCATGGAACAACCCTGGTCATTAATTCGATTATAGAGAGAAAGGGAGCCCGAACGGGTCTGATCACCACAAAGGGTTTCAGGGATGTCCTTGAGATTGGAAGGGGGATTCGGTACGCGCCTTATGATGTATTCGCTGAATTCCCCAAGCCTTTGATTCCCAGACGATTTCGTTTCGAAGTGGAAGAGAGGATCCGGAGCGATGGGAGCATCCTGAAGCCACTTAACCTTGAAGAGGCCTGGCAGGTGGTCCACACTCTCCTCAAGATGGGCGTTGAATCGATTGCGGTCTGTTTGATTAACTCTTTTGAGAATCCGACCCATGAGCTGATGCTCAAGGAGATGATTGAAAAGGAAGCTCCTAAGATATCGGTCTCCATCTCGTTCCGTGTTTTACCCCAGATTAAGGAATACGAAAGAACCAGCACCACAGTCACCAACGCCTATGTGAAACCTCTGACAGGAAGATATCTCTCCAAACTGGCCGGAAGGCTGGAATCCATCGGTTTTAAGGGGAAGCTTTTCATCATGCTTTCAAGCGGAGGTGTGACCTCCGTCGAAACAGCGGCTGAGTTTCCGGTAAGGATCATCGAGTCTGGTCCCACGGCGGCGGTCATCGCAGGCCAATACTACGGAAGACTCTTCAATATTCCGGAGATGTTCTGTTTTGACATGGGAGGAACAACGGCCAAGTCCTGCCTGATTCAGAAAGGGGTGGCAGGTGTGGTTCCGACCTTTGAGGTTGGCCGTGTTCAGAGGTTCATGAAAGGAAGTGGCCTCACCATTCAGGTGCCTGTGGTTGACTTGATGGAGATTGGAGCAGGAGGTGGAAGCATTGCAAAGGTGAGCAGGCTTGGAACGCTTCAGGTTGGACCGGAAAGCTCGGGAGCGGACCCCGGCCCGATCTGCTACAAAATAGGAGGGACCGACCCCTGTGTCACCGATGTGGATCTCCTGCTGGGCTATCTTGATGAGAATTATTTCCTGGGAGGCGAAATGAAGCTCGATAGGGAAGCTGCAAGGCGTGGCGTCGAGGAAAAGATTGCCAAACCTCTCGGAGTTTCATTCATACAGGCCGTATGGGGAATCCATGATCTCATTAATGAGACGATGGCCGCAGCCGCCAAGACCCACATCGCTGAAAAGGGTGGGAACCCCAAAGTCGTAACGATTGTTGCCTTCGGCGGAGCAGGACCTGTTCATGCCTATGGTCTTGCGAAGAAATTGGGGGCCCCTCGTTTACTCGTCCCACCCAATGCCGGAGTCGGCTCCGCGCTTGGTTTTTTCACTGCTCCCCGCGCATTTGACCTCCTCAGGAGCCACAAGGTGTCTCTGGGGAATGCCTATCTTAGTGAGATAGAAAAAATCTTAAAGGACCTGGAGTCGGAGGCAATAAAAATATTCGAGAAAGAAGCCACAGAAAAAGAGATCCGATTTGAGAGATCCCTGGATATGCGTTTTGTCGGACAGGGAGGAGAGACCAATGTCTCGATATCCGAAAGAGATTTTACAAAGATGAAAAAGGAGGAGGTTCGCCAACGCTTCGATGAAGTTTATGAGAAATTATATGGAAGGACCTACCCTGACTCCGAAGTGGAGTTCATCAATTTCAAGGTGAGGGCAAGCCTCCCCGAACGACTCCTCCAATTGCCCGGAATTGAGAAAAAGGGGAAGTCTCTTGAGCAGGCGATCAAGGGGCAACGACCGGCTTACTCCCCTCTTGCCAGGAATTTCATTCCCTATACGGTCTATGACCGATACGAACTTTTTCCAACGGCTAAGTTTAGAGGCCCGGCCATCATTGAAGAAAAGGAGTCCACCGTCATTGTTGGCGAGGACGCCTCGGTTTCTGTGGATGATTTTGGATTTTTATGGATCGATCTGAAGGAGACATAATAATGGGACGGACATTTGACCCGATCACATTGGAGATACTGTGGCGAAGATTGATCTCCATTGTGGATGAAGCGGACAGCACGGTTGCCCGGACGGCATTCTCAAGCCTGCTCAGGGATGCTCATGACTACACCTGCATGTTTACGGACCGCAAAGGCCGGGAACTGGCCCAGGGGTCTTTTGCAACACCCGGCCAATCCGGAGCCATGGCCCTGGGAATCAAAAACCTCGTCAACAAGCTTCCTGCGGAAACTTACAAACCCGGCGATGTCTTTATCACCAATGACCCCTGGGCTCTGGCAGGACATCTCAATGATGTCTGTGTGATGAGTCCCATCTTCTATAAGAATAAGTTGACCGCTTTTACCGCCTGTGTCTTTCATCACTCGGATATTGGAGGCCGCGTCTCCTCAGACAACCATGACGTCTTTGAAGAAGGACTGTTCATCCCTCTGGTAAAGCTCTACGACGAAGGAGTATTCAATCCGTCCGTGATGGAGGTGATACGCTGGAATGTCAGGACGCCAGATGAAGTGGTTGGAGATATCCGCTCCCAGATTGCCGCTAATTATGTTTGTGCTGAGAAGATATCCCAGATGCTGAAGGAGAGTGATTTAGAGGGGCTCGACGATCTTGCGGATCAGATTGTCAGCCGAACAGAGAAAACGATGAGGGAAGAGATTGAGAAGATTCCAGATGGAATTTACCGGGCCGAAGGCATCATCGAGCAGATGAAAGGCCAACAGGATGTGATGATTAAAGCCGCAATCGAGGTCAAGGGAAGCGACATCATCGTGGACCTGAACGGGTCTTCCCCGCAAGTGAATTGGGGAGGCAATGTCGTCTATAATTTCACTTATGCCTATGTATTTATGGCGATGAAAAGCATGTTCGGTCCGGATATCCCAAACAACGATGGCTGCGCAAGACCTATAAAAATGAGCGCCCCTGAGGGAAGTGTCGTCAACTGTAAATTCCCTGCAGCCGTGGCTGCGCGTCTGGTCATCGGCCATTTCCTGACCGAAATCATTTACAGGGCCCTCTCCGCAGTCTTACCCAGCAGAGTGATTGCAGCAAGCGGTGGCACGCCGGCACAGATGAATGTCTTCTATGGGAAAAGGAACGATGGAAGGCCGTGGCATTCCGTCATCATCAGAGGGGGTGGGATGGGAGCCAGCTCCATCAGTGATGGGAATTATGTCTACATCTTTCCTGCCAATGGCGCAAATACGCCGGTGGAGATTTTTGAAAGCGATACCCCTCTCATCGTAGAAAAAAGAGAGCTCCTCCCTGATTCAGGCGGCCCAGGCAGGATGAAAGGAGGGCTTGGGAAAAGGGAGGTTTTCAGAATACCCGATGACAAGTATGCTCCTGTTGCGCCCGTTAATCTCGGAATACAGGCAGGAAGGTATATCCATCCTCCTGAAGGACTCTTTGGCGGCAAGCCCGGAGCCAAAGCCCAGTTCCTTGTGAATGGGGTCCCCGGAAATCCGTATGGCCTGACCCAGTTGAAACCGGGTGATGTGGTGACCATTGATGCGGCTGGTGGAGGGGGTTACGGCAATCCGCTTGAGCGTGAGCCTGAAATGGTAGAAAGAGATGTGATGGATGGATATGTCAGCTTTGAAAGGGCCAGAGAAGATTACGGGGTGGTTATCGATTCGAACTAAGGGGACAGGCTACTTTTTCTTGAATTTTTCTACAACTGGACTTTCGCACTTTCAAGCCACATTTGACAACGAATTTATAACATAGTG
>JASEIE010000222.1 GCA_030024065.1 Thermodesulfobacteriota bacterium | reverse complement strand
CTCTGGATGCCCCCGTATCAAGTACGGGGCAGGCTCCTCAAGTCCGGCATGACGGTAAAAAACATTTATAAACAGACTCTAATTAAAAAGAGGTAGTCTGTCGAAGACTGTCCCTTTATCGTTTTTGGATCACTGGAGAGGCAGGAGGTCTTTATTGAATTTTCAAAAGATGTTAATCCAGATCGGGGCGTTTGCGTTTAAGAACTGGATCATCACGAAGCGGAATTTTTTCAGCCTCTCTGAGATTTTCTTCTGGCCCCTCGTCGGCCTCTTCTCTGTGGGGTTATTGACCGTCTTCTTGAGGCTGGATGCAAAGATGTCGGGATTTATTCTCATCGGCGTCATGTCCATGAGCCTCATCCAGATCTGCCAGATCGATGTCGCCTATGCGCTTCTCTATGATCTCTGGGCAAAGTCGATGAAGCACACCTTCATTGCTCCCATCCACCCTGTTCAATTAATATTGGGGGCCTGGCTCGTTGGAATGGCGCGATCCTCTTTCGTCTTTCTATTGCTTGCTCTATTTAGCCGGGTTGTTTTTGGGTTCGATTTTTTCGAGCCGGGATTTGTCCCGCTTGGGCTATTTCTTCTTGGCCTTTTCCTCATTGCCGTTTTAATCGGTACGAGCGTCTGCATCCTGGTTCTTCTTTTCGGATATAAGGCTGAAGTTGCAGCCTGGTCCATCACCAGCATCATCGCCTTGATCTGCGGGATATACTATCCTATTTCCATCCTCCCCTCTCCGCTCTCCGAAATTGCCCGGGCCATCCCGCTGACCTATTTTCTTGAATATTTCCGATCCTTCTATGGATTTGAAAGGAGTTTTACAGACATTTTAGGTTGGGGGTTCGGCCTAACGGGATGTTATCTGGTGCTTGAGGCAATCGTTTTCAAAGCGGTGGTTCATCAGGCAAGAAAGAAAGGCACCTTTATTAAGCTTTCAGAGTAACCTCTTCCTCTTCGAGGGTGAGTGGTTCTCCGCAGTGATGGCAGATCCAGGCCTTTGAGGAGACCGTTTTCCCACAGGCCTGACATGAACGGGTAAACCTTTTTGGCAGGAGATGAGCGGTTCGGAAGGGGGAAACCGCCTGAGCCTTTCTGACCAGAGTGAGAGTGAGGATCAATCCAGAGACCCAGACCAGAATCCCCAAAAGGAAAAACCCTCCGGATGTCTTAAATGTCCCGGCGACAATGAAAAAATTATAAAACCAGTGGAGGGAGACGGCCAGAATGAAACCGACCCAGAGCCAATTTCCACTTCTCTCAATCTTTGCCTTCCCCATATAGTAGCCCAGGATGGCTGAGAAGGAGAGATGGGCGAGGTAGGAGAGGATGGCCCTGAGAAGGCCCACTGAGAAACCGAATCCCATCATGTATCCCACGTTTTCGGTGGCTGCAAAACCCATTGCCGCCGAGACCATGTAGATCATCCCATCCATCACCTCATTGAATTTGCTCGAACGATAAACGGTCAAACGGACAGCGAGAAATTTAAAGGTCTCCTCAACGATTGCCACCCACAGGAAGAAGAAAAAAAGATCTCTCAGTAGGGGAGGGTGATAAGGGGTTCTTATCTGGAGGGGAATCTCCAGAAGAACGGAGGGGATGGTGGCCAGAACCCCTGCAAAAAAGGCGAGGTAGATGAGGCGTTCCGGCTCCTTCTCATATTTATCCATTTTTCTGAACTTGCTTAGCCAGAAGAGGGCGACCAGAATGGAGAAGAGAAGAGCAATGATCACAGGGACTCCCACATCTTTTTCATCTTCTCTTTGCTGATCTTCAAATAGTCTCTATCTTTGGAGAAGATTTCAAGCGTCATCGTTTCGTCATAGAGGGTTTCTTTAAGCTCTTTTATGATCTTTTCAAAATCGATGATTCCTGCGCCGATGGGAAGGTGATTGTCTTCCTTACCAAAGTTGTCATTAGCGTGGATGTGGCCGATTCGGTAGCCATAGCGTTGAATAAACTCCTGAGCTCTGTTTCTGTTCCCTCCAAGGTTGGCATGGCCAATATCAAGGGTGAGGTGGATTTCTGGAAAGGCCTCAAAGACCTCCTGAAATTCGTAGGGTTGGGAGAGAAAGTGGGCTTGAGGGAACATGTTTTCAATGCAGAGGGTCATGCCGAGCCTATTCGTCTTCTTCAGGATGGACTCGATTGACTCCATGCCATACTTCTTTGCCCTATCTAGAAGGAACTTCCCCATGCCTGTGATATACCCCGGATGAAGAACAACCTTTTTGATTCCCAGTTCTGCAGCCGCCTCCAGGGCTTTGAAGTTTTCCTGGAGGGAGGCTTTTCTCAGGCTTTCGTAGAGATCCGATGTCCAGACAAAAGTGGGAAGGTGTCCCATGATCCCCATCTCATAACGATTGAGAAGATTCAGGATCGATTTTTTCTGAACGAGGATCTTCTGGGGAGCCGCTTCAGGCGGGTCCATGGTCAGTTCCACATAATCGAAACCCATCTCCCCGATCTCTTCCATCTCTTTAAGAAGGGGCTTGATCGGAAAATTCATTGCACCATATTTCATTGTTTACTCCGCCATGCACCACGCAGGGTGCATGGCAGCCCTAAACCACATTGGATTCAGGGCCGAAGCCCTGAATCTCGCATGGTTCAGGGCGAACTCCGAACTTTTCTGGCTTCTTTGATCCAAATTCGGACTTTTGCCTTTTCCAAAGAGGGTCCCATCTGAGAGACCTGTTCGAGCTTTGAATAGAGTTTTTCCGGGTCCTCTGTAGCAAGTTTGGAAATCGAATAGATGCCTCTCCTTTCCAATAACCTCAGATTCTCTATTCCAAGGCCTTTCATTCTGGCCAGTTGGGCCCTTTCCATCCACTGGATCAGTTTCTCTTTCGGAATGAGAAGACGAAGGGCAAGCTCATCCCTCTCCTTTTTATCTCTCGTTTTTAAAATAAGGTCATCGAGGGTGGCGATTCCCACTCTCGGGAGTTCTTTTTGATATTCCGATTCGATCCAATAGGCGTCCTTGAGACGGGGATAATAAGAATCAACTGTTTTGATGTCGATTGTTTTGAAAATGAGAACGGAGAAGGAAACGATCAGAATGGAGGTTAAGATGACGGTCATGGGTCTAGTTCTTCTTTCTATATGAAGGCGGCAGGTCAATTCTTCCCAGCCCCTTCCAGAACGGAATAAAGAGATAAAATTGTACATCACGTAAACCTGCACGGCAAATGGAGGAAATCCCAGAAAGCCAAGAAGAGGCATCTCAAACCCCTTCATCTCTTCTAAGGAGGGGACAGTATAGATCCATTTTGAGCGAGCCCAGAAATTCCAGAACTCCCAGAGAAGACCGCAGATCAATCCTGCACTAAGCAGGAGATAGGTCTTCCTTGGATTTCCCTCTTCGAGGTCCCTCAGAAGAGATTTTACTCCGTTCCGATAATTGAATGGTTCCAGGAGAAAGAGGAATCCAATCCAGATGAGGGGGAAGAAGTACTGAGGAATGAGGATTGAGGAGACAAGGGAGATAGTGCCAAGCATGATCAAGAGGGTATGTCTATCAGAGGAGATTACAGTCTTTTTAATTTTCGATCCCTTAAACAAACCTAATACCTCTAACAGCTCCATGGTCTCAAATATGCCTGGAAGGACAGTGCCGTAGGCGATTGCATAACCGAGCCATCGCTCCAGTGTGGAGTGTGGAAGGTTGATGTAGTACCAATTCTCTAAGGAGAAGTTTGCCGTCTCAAAGATCAGCCAGATGAAGATCGACCAGGGGATCATCAGAAAGAATTCCCTGGTCCGGCTGGCGAGGAGAGAGTTTCCCTTAAGATAGTAAATGATTCCGTCAACAGTGAGGATATAAGACCACCAGGCAAAACAGTAAAACCAACTATAGAAGGGTTCAACCTTCTTGAAATGGAGGATTTCGGAGAGGACCAGGAGGATGACTCCCAAAATCCCATGGAGTGGAAAGGTCTTTTTCATCAGAGCATAATTTAGCATATTCATGCCCATCAAACAATTAGTAAAATTGTTCAAATCAAGTAATCCCTCAGTTACGAATGGTAAATCCTTACGGCAAATATGTAACTCAGGGCTTTAGCCCTGATTCATCAGCCCTGAAGGGCTGAGTTACAGGTTACGGTAACAGTCAGTCGCCACATAACTGAGGGATTACCAAATCAAAATTGTTTTTATTGACAGGGGAAGTAAAAAAAATATATTCTTTCCCATCATGAATAGAAAGCCATTTCTTGGCCTTATTCTAACAGTCCTCATTCTATGTGTTTTATCTGCGTGTAACCGGCCACAGATAACAGGAATGGAGTTTGATAAGATTGATACATCCGGGGACCCGATCCAGAGCCCCCCTCCATCGCAGGATCCCATTACCATTGAGATGAAAAATGGCCAATTCACACTTAGACCTGTGGCAGAGTATAAATTGTCCGGAAGGGTGGTCAGCAAGGAGACCTATTCTTATGATTGGGACGGAAAGATCTCGCCGATCGATTTAGCCATCGTCTGGGGTAAACTGGCAGAACCTGAATATGATCAATATATGACTTATGACCAAAGTAACCGGTGGTATTTTTATAAGTATAAACCGGAAAGTCCTTTTGATAGTTCTTATGTGATCTCCCATTCTGCCAATAATCATATTATTCCTGGAAACAAGAATATCTACCGGGCTGTCAAGGCGATTGGAAAGAAGGAAAAGATTGTATTGGAGGGTTTTTTGGTCAAATTAGAGGGGACCTTTAAGGGTGGAAGGGTGACCTGGAATACAAGCCTATCAAGAACGGATACAGGCAATGGGTCTTGTGAGCTTTTTTATGTTACTAAAGTCAGAATCGACACACATATCTATGAATAAGAAGGTGATCTATTAAACTTTCAAGAAGAAGACAGGATTTGTTTTTTTAAGAGGAGAGAGATCGATGAGATTCGCCTATACTCAGAAGAGGGAATGGAAGAGCGCGGCCCAGCGCTCCGTTGTGATGGGGGGCCAGGGAATGGTGGCAGCAAGTCAACCTCTTGCAACCCTTGCGGGATATAAAATCTTATTAAAGGGCGGGAACGCCATCGACGCAGCAGTGGCCATGGTCAGCACCTTAAGCGTGGTGGAGCCCTATAATGTGGGGTTGGGTGGAGATGCCTTTGCATTGATCTACCTGGGAAAAGAGAAACGCTTAATCGGAATGAATGCCAGCGGTCGCGCTCCCTATCGTTCGACGATTCAGGAGTTTAAAGAGAGGGGCTTGAATGGAATTCCAGAAAGAGGGATTATGGCGGTTACCATTCCAGGCGCCCTTCATGGCTGGAATGAGGCATTGGAGCGCTACGGAACCCTGAAGCTTTCCGATGTGTTCGAGGATGCAATTGATTATGCAGAAAATGGGTACCCTGTCACTGAAGTCATCTCGGGAGAATGGAAAGAAGCAGAAGGTCTTCTCCTTTCCTCAGAAGAATCATCCAGGACCTATCTGATGAATGGCAGGGCTCCCCGTCCAGGGCAGGTATTTTCTAACAAGGATATTGCAAGAACCTATCAGAAGATTGTTCGGGAGGGCATAGGAGTTTTTTATGAAGGAGAGATTTGTGATGCCATCGTCAATACCTCCAATCGCTATCAGGGATTTCTCTCTCATCAGGATTTCAGGGATCATACCACCACATGGGTGACACCAATATCGACGGACTACCGTGGTTATACCATCCATGAACTGCCTCCGAATGGTCAGGGGGTGATAGCCCTTGAGATGCTTAACATCCTCGAGGGGTATAATATCGAACCAATGGGGCCTAATAGTCCAAAGTATCTCCATCTCCTGATCGAGGCCAAAAAAGCGGCTTTCGGGGATAGGGACAGGTTTATTACGGACCCTGAATTTGAAAACATTCCCGTAGATCGACTCCTGTCCAAAGATTATACCAAAGAGATCAGGGAAAGAATCGACCTTGAAAAAGCAACCTCTCCTTCCTCTCTTGTCATCCAGAGCAGAAGTTCTGAAACCGTCTATGTGACAGCAGTGGACAAAGAAAGGAATGCCGTTTCATTTATCAGCAGCCTGTTTATGCCCTTTGGTTCGGGTATCGTTGTGGACGGAACAGGAATCATTTTACAGAACCGGGGGAAATCATTTTCCCTTAACCCAAACCATTTCAACAGGCTTGAACCTCATAAACGTCCGATGCACACGATCATACCCGGAATGGTATTCAAAGATGGAGAGTTTCTGATGAGCTTCGGGGTGATGGGCGGGGATATGCAGCCGCAGGGCCATGTCCAGTTTCTGGTCAATCTCATCGACTTCGGGATGAATCTCCAGGAGGCCATGGATGCGCCGAGGATTCGGCATCTCAAGGGCATGGAGGTTTATCTTGAGGACGGCATTTCAGAGGAAACAGCCACTGTTCTCTCCCTGAAAGGTCACCACATCGTTAGAGGAATCTCCCCGGTTAATGAGGTGGGCGGAGGGCAGGCCATCTATTTGGACCATGATCAGAACGTCCTCTCGGGAGCCTCTGACCGCCGAAAAGACGGCTGCGCGATCGGATATTAAGGGGACAGGCTACTTTTTAAGTGGATGGCTTCAAATTTACCTCTTGACCATAAAGGAGGCAAATAGTGAAAGCTAAAAAGTAGCCTGTCCCCTTTTATAAATTGACCTGCAATCCTTTTTTCCTCAGATATTCCTTGACCTCTTT
>JASEIE010000221.1 GCA_030024065.1 Thermodesulfobacteriota bacterium | reverse complement strand
GCCTGGAGAAAATACCTCGAAGATTTTTTACAGCGCAATCCCGGCCTGAAGGCCATAGAAGATCCGGAGAAGCTCGAATATTACCGCCATGATCTTAATGTCGACCTCCCGCCTCTCATCCGTGACATGCTTTTAAAGAGCATTCCTGATGTCGTTCTGAAACCCACTGCCGAAGAGCACCTCGTGTCTATTTTTGCCCTTGCCCGTGAGAATAGAATCCCTCTCACTGTCCGGGGCGCTGGAACATGGGGATATGGCGGAGCTGTTCCTACTCGTGGAGGAATACTGATCGACCTCGGTTTAATGGATACCATTGAGGTGAATTCTGAGACCCTTCAGCTCACCGTGGGTCCGGGCGCCCGTTTTGCCGATATCCACACGGAACTCGAACACCATGGCCTCACCCTTCTCACAATGACATCCGGCAAGGGTGGAACCCTCATCGGCTGGATGGCCACAGGCGGTATGGGATTCGGAACTTTTCATCACGGCCCGGTGAGGGATCAGTTAATCTCCATACGCGTGATCACACCCGATGGAAAAATCAAGGACCTGAAAGCAAAAGACCCGGAGACCGGATATTTTCTCTTCACCGAGGGGCAGATGGACATTATCATCAAAGCCACGCTCCGGGTCGGCCCAAAACCGTCCCGGTGGTATCCATTGGCTATCTCCTTTGAAAAACCGGCTTCTGCCTATGCATTCGCAAAGAGGCTCTCCCTTCATCCCTCGATCAAGCCTGATGATATCATCGTCTATCATTCCAAATTGATCCGCATCCTCGGGGAACATTCCAATAATGGAATTGCAATTCAGGATGGAAATCTGGTCCTGACTGTTTTTACGGACGACAAAGAGGCCCACGCATTGAAGGCTTATCTGATTGAACAGGGAATTCAATTGGCAGATGAAGAATTCGTTGATCACCTCTGGGAAGAGCGATTCCATCCCATGTCAATCAAAACCCTTGGCCCCTCACTTCTGGCAACGGAGGTAGTTCTTCCCCTCGACCAGGTCGCTCCCTACCATGAAAAGATCAGCGAGTGGGGAAACCGTCTGGGCATCACCCTCTATCCCTCTTCCCACCTGATTCAGGATGGGAAGGTCCTTTTTATGGCCATGCTGGCCACAGATCAGCGAAAGGCCATCTTTTACGCGGACCTCCTCCTCATCCCGATGATGGTCAGACTCGCTGTGCAGCATTACCATGGGAAACCCTATGGTCTTGGGATATGGAATACTCCCTTCTTGAATGACCTCTACCCAGAAGAGGAACGAAAGCGTCTAATTCGTTACAAGGAAAAAGTGGACCCGGCCGGAGTCCTCAATGCTGGAAAGTTTTTTGGCGCCTCAGGAAGGCTCGGCCCTCTTCAGAAGATCCTTTTCCATAAGGACCTTTTTAACCTTGAACTCTCCACCATCCAGTGGCTCCTGTTCAAGCTCTTCTCCATCCTCCCGGAGGAAACACTCAGACGCCGGATCCCTGTCACCCCGGAAGGGCTTGAAGGAATTGCTGACGATATCCTCTCCTGCGCTCAGTGTGGAAATTGTGTGGCCCGATGTCCGGTTTACCATGCCACCGGAGATGAAACCTTCACCTCCAGGGGAAAGCTGCTGACGATTAGGAACGCTCTTAAAACGAACAAAATCGAGCTCTCAAAGGTCTTGCCCCTTTACTTCTGTCTTCACTGCGGCCGCTGCGATGAGGAATGCCAGGTCAACCTGAAGCATCGCCCGCTCTATGAACACCTGGAGAAATACCTGTCCCGCACCATCGACTTCCCGATTCAGGAAGTAACCCAATTTATCCAGGAAGTGGAAGAGAGTTCCGAGTTTTATCGGTTTCTCGACGTGGTCCGAACGGGTTTCGACCAGAAGATTCGTGAACAGAGGCAGACCTTTCCCAGGTATCGTGTCCTCATCGACGAAGAAAACTGCCTTAATTGCGCTACATGTGTGGATGCCTGTATGTACAGCGTTCGAAAGCGCGATCCATCCGATCCTCGCCATGTGGTGATCGAAGATGAGGCGCTCTGCAGGGGCTGCGGCGCCTGCCTGGAACGGTGTCCCCAGATTGCGGTAAAGCGACCGGCCACTTCTGTTGAACTGCATCCCGACTATCTCCAATTGGATGACCCCTACTGGGACAGCGAGGTCATCACCCATATCGACCTCGAGGCAACCACTGGGAAGATCCCTGTTTCAGGAACAGGCCAGGGTGATCCCCATCGCGGTTCTGGTAATGACGGCATTCGTTTCGGCCACTTCCACATCGTCGGGCCTGCCCAGAACCTCCTTTACGAAAGCTCAGCCGATGCCATTGCGATTCAGTTGGGCCGGCGGCCCAAATTTCTTGCCTTCAATCAAGAGAAGATTGAGACTCCTGCCCCTCGCCTCATTACGCTCAAAACCCCGATCCTTCTCGATGTTCTGCCCATGCCCATGGATGGGGGTACGGAATTGCTGGAGGCGACGCTTGAGGCAGCCCATACCATGGGAACCCGAATGACCCTCCGGCTCGAGGAGATCGAACGTCTGGAACCGGAAATGGACTATAAGGCCCATACCCTGATCCCCCGGTTGAAAACAGACGATATAAAAAGATTGCTCATCGGGGGAAAACAGCCCGGACCGCTCAAGACCCATCCTTTCGATCTGGTGGAAATCGAAATAGACGAAACCGTTCTCGAATGGAGCGATCAAATAAAGGATCTTTTCCACAACTCCACTGTCCTTTGCGCGGTGATCAACATTGACAGTGAGGATATTGATTCAGAGCTTCGGCCCTCCCCGGTCTTTCGTAAGAGACTTGAATCTCTCTTCGAATCACCCTTTGATGTCCTCTGTCTCAACTCGGAATACGATCCGGAAAAGGGATACTATCCCACCACAGACGCCGTTCCTGCCGTTCATCGTTTCCTGGTCAAGGAAAAGATGCGGCACCGGTTCTCCATCCTTGCTGCGGGCGGCATCCGCTCTGCGGCAGATGCGCAGAAGACGATCCAGCGGGGCGCCAATGGCGTCAAGATCGACTGGCCCGTGCTTCTGGCCGCCGATCCAATGGCCCGGCAAAAATTTCTGAGTGGAGAATCCCTCCGCTTCTCTTACGATCCATCCGCACTCACAAAACGGGTGGCCAACCTGATCCGGGTCTGGAATGTCCAGATTATTGAGGTTCTGGGCGCCTCCGGATTCAAGGACATCAAGAAGACGGTGGGAGAGGAGAACCGGCTGCTCATCTTTGATGACCTCGAAGAGAGAATTTACGATATCTTCAAAGACGAAAAACGTCTGGAGCGAAACCGCCAACGCAACGAGGCTCGCATGCTTCGTGAAGGTGACGGCTACGGTTGGAGATACAATCAATTGAAGGATCTGATCCGGCCCGTTTCTTCCCCTCACCGTTTTTACGACTGCGATCTCAACCCTTCCTGCTATCGCATCTTCGATCGCGATTATGTCTGGCCAGCCTCGCTCATCGCTTCCGTAGGGCGAATGGCGAGTGGAGATCAGGAGACCCTCCTGCTGGGCCGGACCGAAGAGCGCGGGAATCTGGGAGACGGGTTTGACTTCATCAACCTTCTGTTTCAGCAGAACCCTGACCGAATCCCGGAGGAGAATCTGGATGGCGTATCGACCGGGCTTCAAATTTCGTCGCAACTTCGGCTGAAGTCTCCCTTCATCGGAGCCGGGATGTCTATTGGATCGATCGGGCCGGGCACCTGGCGCGCCCGTGTACTCGCAACACGCGCCCTCGAAACTCAAATGGATACGGGTGAGGGAGGGTATCCCACCCTCTTCATCCTCGATTCGAAGTGGAACCCCATTGACCTGACCGATCAGCAGGTCATCCTCTTGAGCCGATGGATGGAAGAGAGAGAGCTTCTCCCTGTGGAGGAGGTCATCAAAAGGGTGCAGCATGAGGCGGACGAATCTCCCGAATACCAGGGCCTCCTCGATGCTCTGAAACGATATCCAGGGGAAATGGACATTCAGTACGTTCCCATCGTCACGCCTGAAGATGAGCCTTATGTCTCCACCCAGCTTAAGACAGGCTTATTCGGAGTGACGAAAGAAACCATTCGTCGCGCCCGCCGCGTGGTGATCGCTTACAGCCAGGGAGCCAAACAGGGCGTTGGGGGCCACCTGTTGGGAAGAAAAGTATTTGGCCTGGTCTCCAGGTTACGGGGAGTTGCCGAAGGAGTCAGCCTCATCTCTCCTTTCCCCTTCCATAACTGTTATTCGATTGAGGATGTGAAGGCCTTCATCGATGCGGTTCGCATGATCAACCGCCGCACGACCATCTGCATCAAGGTCTCGCCATCGCCGGACATCGAGTTTATCGTTTCCGGTCTTGCTCGCATCGCCAGGGACAACCAGATGGTCATCGAGGTCTGGCTCGATGGACCACGGGGAGGCACGGGCGCGGCCCCGGACATCATCAAGGGACAGATGGGAATGCACATGGAGTATGCCATCCCCATCTGTCATGAAAAACTGATGGAAGACGGATTGAGGGATGATGTCGTTTTCATTGGAAGCGGAGGGTTCCGGACATGGGGAGACGTAATCAAAGGAATCTCGATGGGACTGGACGGAGTGGTCCTGGGCACTGCGGACCTCGTGGCCATCGGATGTGTCCGGGACCGGAACTGTGAATCCGGGTGCAGAAGCGGTATCTCCACGATCAATCCACATATGCAACTGTTGCGAAATGTGGAACTGAACGCCCAGCAGATCATTAACTTCCGGGCGGCACTCCAGGCCCAAACCATTAGAGCGTTGTCTGCTCTGGGCATGAAAGATATCCGGGAACTCCGGGGCCGATATGATTGCATCAGGTGGCCTCTTCTTGAGGAGAGGGTTCAGAATCGTCGCCGCCGCAGGGAAAATATTTCATCTTTTGAGTTTCCACCAGAACGAGAAACTAAAGAACGCCCTCATTTACAACTGCAACCATCTCCCGTAGAATCTCCGCCACCTCCCTCGGATTGCGGGGTTGCGGCTATTGTCTCTAACCATTTCATACCGAGCCATGTGATGGACCTGATGCTCGATCGGATGGCGAACCGGGGGATGGATGGCGTTGGGATCTGGAAAGGAGGATGCTATCCATCGCATATCAACCATTACGCCCTCCATATCCTGATTAAAGGAGCGCTTCAGCCCCACATCGAGGAGAAAATCTTAGCCCAACATCCAGACCTGGGGCTGGAAGAGGTCCGGCAAAAGGCCAGGGAGGAAATGCTCTTTAGACGCCGGCTTCTCATGCAGGAGATTCTGGAGCAGTATTTCAATGGCCTTCAACTGGATTGGCTCGATGGTGATCTGGAGAAATACCGAGTTTCGTATAAACGCGATGAAACGGGAAAGGAGAAAGATTTTCGATGCTATGGTGAGAAAGACCCTGGAGACGTGTTCCAATTCTTTGGGCGCGTCCGTCAGGACGAGCTGTTTCGTTTTATTGAAGACGAGCTATTGAATGACCCTGTCTGGCCGCCCCGTTCGATTCGCTACCAAAATCTGACCGCTGAAAATTACAGGGAGGACCAAACATTTTTGCAGGAGGCTGAGGATGAATACATCTACCGCCTGGCCCGAAGGATCACCCGTGAAAACTATGTTGAACCACCCCAGAAAAAGGCTGCTGTCCTGTCCTGCGGCAAAAACTCAGGCTGCTGGAAGACCGATGGTCGGCACATCCCATGGGAAACTCCGGATGCTCCGGTCAACGTCATTCACCGGCGGCTCGCCACCGGCTCTGTTGTCGATCAGATGAACTCCCATCCTTTTACCGAACTCCATACAGCCCTGACCCATAACGGAGAAACGACGAATTATCGCACCATGCTCAATCGTGTTTCCCAGTTCAACCTGACACCCCTGGCCCGGACCGATACCGCCGTGGCCTCCCTCAAGCTCCATCTTCTCAGCCAGTATCTTCATTATCCTTTTGATGCCCTGGTTGAATCTTTCTCTCCCACGACCGGATGGAACCTGACCCAATTATCCCCTGAGGTCAAGGAACGTTTTGAACAAGTGCAGGAGATTGAATTAGAGAGCGCTCCGGATGGTCCCTATCAATACCTCTGCGGCCGGATCGACCCGTATCGCAGGGTGATCGAACGGCTCGATATTATCGATCCATCACTGCTCCGTCCCAATGTGGCCATGCTCTATGATGATGGAGAGAATTTCGTGAGCATCATCTGCTCTGAAAACCAGGGCTGTGATGCAGGGATGCAGGAGCTGTATCGCCTGGGCATGATACGAAGCGCCGTGCCCCCTTTGAATTTCACGGTCAAGACAGGCATGGTGAGCAGAGTCTTTTACGATGAGAAGGGAAGGATTACAGGCCATGAGGTCCTGGACAAATTCGGCCGGCCATTGAATATTCCTCACGGAACATTTCCTTCTTCGGAGTCTCTCTCCTCTAGAGACTGTGTCGTAATTGGGGGAATAGAAAAAAATGTCATGCTGAACTTGTTTCAGCATCTAATAAATTCAGTGAGTTACGAGACCCTGAACCAAGTTCAGGGTGACAAAAAGGCGACTGCGACACAGTCTCCTATGGGAGAAGGTGAAAAGATCGATTCAGGGTCGAATCCCTCCGCCTTCCTCCGGGAACGACTGCCTCATTGGGGATTTAGCGAATTTAAAAAGGCATTGGATCAAATCCCGGAAAACCTGTCATCTCTACAGGC
>JASEIE010000220.1 GCA_030024065.1 Thermodesulfobacteriota bacterium | reverse complement strand
GTTATGGCTGCCTGTCACCATTGCTCCCCCATCTTTGCCGAGATGAAAAATCGAAAAGTAGTAGACCGGCGTGGGACAGACTCCCACATCCACCACATCGCATCCGGTTGAGACCAGGCCCTCGATCAGCGCTTCACTGAAGGCTTTTGAGCTGAGCCTTCCGTCCCTTCCGACAACGAGCGATTTTTTACCCAACCGGACCATATGAGTTCCGAATCCTTTGCCCAGCTGCCGGACGATCTCGGGTGTCAGGTCCTCATCGACCACTCCCCGGATATCATATTCTCTGTAGATCTGAGGATTGATCTTCATGGATTCCTCCGAATATTCGTTTCCATTCACATCATTTGATGATTTAATAATTATCTTATTTTTTCCAAACAATCAACCGTTTCGAGTTGACCATTTCGATTTTGACTTTTTGTGGAGGATAAGATAAATTATCGAATAATGTAGCGTCGGCATTTACTGCCGACAGTTTTTGTTCGCCCTCAGTCAATGAGGGCGCTACAATTTGGATGAAAACAGACGAGGACAGATTCTATGGAGATAAAAGCCATTCGTGGGTTCAATGACATCCTTCCCGATGAGGTCGGGAAGTGGCAGTTTGTTGAAAGAACAGCCCGAGAGGTATTTGAAGGATTTGGTTTTTCAGAGATTCGCATTCCTATCATCGAACGGACTGAACTCTTTTCCCGAGGTATCGGTGAAGCTACTGACATCGTTGAGAAGGAGATGTATTCCTTTATTGACAAAAGCGGTAACTCCCTGACTCTCCGTCCTGAAGCTACAGCCTCAATGGCCAGAGCCTATTTAGAACACCAGCTCTACTCTTTCGATCCTGTGGCAAAACTCTATTGCATCGGTCCGATGTTCCGTTATGAGAGACCCCAAAAAGGCCGCTACCGCCAGTTCTATCAAATCGATGCTGAGGTTTTTGGTGTGGAAAATCCCATGGTGGATGCTGAGGTCATCCTCATGCTCATCGATTTTCTGAGAAGGGTAGGGCTCGAAAAACTTGAACTTCAGATCAATTCCCTGGGTTGCCGCGACTGCCGGCCACAGTATCGAGAAGGATTAAAGGCTTTTTTAGCGAAAAAATCTTTTCAACTGTGCGAGGATTGTCAGAGGAGACTACAGACCAATCCCCTCCGCATCTTTGACTGCAAGGTCGAGACCTGTCAGGAAGCCATTACAGGTGCCCCGAAAGTAATGGACTTCCTCTGCGACGAATGCCAGAACCATTTCAGCAGGGTAAAAGAGTATCTTTCGATGGCAGGCCTTGATTATGTTTTGAATCCGGGAATGGTCCGGGGACTGGATTATTACACGCGGACCGCCTTTGAGGTCGTCTCCTACCAACTCGGTTCTCAGAATGCAGTGACCGGTGGGGGGCGTTATGACAACCTTTTTCAGGAGATCGGAGGTCTTGATATTCCGGGAATCGGTTTCGCAATCGGGATGGAGAGACTGGTTTCCCTGTTGCCGAAGGACAAGGGATTTAATCAGTATCCACATCTCTTTATGGCGGCTCTGGGTGAAGGACCTTTTAAAGAAGCCTATCAAATAGTCAATCAACTTCATCTTGAGGGAATCCGGGCAGAGTTGGACTATGAAGGAAAGAGCCTGAAGAGCCAGATGCGAAGGGCCGACAAACTGAAGGCCCGATATGTCCTGATCCTGGGAGAGGAGGAATTGAAGAAGGGCAGGGTGGTTTTAAGGGATATGGAAAGTAAATCCCAGGAAGAAATCCCATTGCAGGGCCTTATCAATACCCTTAGAAAGAAGATCCTTTGAGATTGAACAATCCGCTTTTTAGTGGTATCATCATTTTTGAGTTAAGATTTTGAACTCCGAACTCCCCACTCCCTGCCTTCGCCGAAACGCTTCGTGCAGGCAGGCGAACTCCGAACTAAAAATGGGGGATCGTTCAATGGTAGGACAACGGACTCTGACTCCGTGAATTGAGGTTCGAATCCTCATCCCCCAGCCATAGAATTAAAAACGGGTTTAGCCCATTGCCCTTAATCATGCCTTGGATTTTGGGTATAAGGTTTTTTTCTGGCGTACTTCCGACGGTAGAGAAGTGGACTTTGTCCTGTATGGGCCCAAGGGGTTGCTCTCTTTTGAAATAAAAAGAACATCCAGAATAACATCAAACATGCTGAGGGGATTGAAATCATTCTTGGCGGATTATCCTATGGCAAAGGCGTATTTCGTTTACATGGGGAATCGGAGAATGTATGAGGGCAAAATTGAAATTGTTCCGGTCCAGGAGATCCTGAAAGATTTAAAAACATTATTAGCCTGATAGCAGTAGCGTTGATGGAAATACCCTCTTTCCGTTGCCTGACCCCATTTTCTCTCCCTTTCGATAATCCCCCTCAATCCCCCTTTATAAAAGGGGGAGTAATGTTTCTCCTCCCTTTGGAAAAGGGAGGAGGGGAGGGATTTTCAGATCGTCTATACCTTATTTTGGCTGGCGACTTTGGCCCAGGAATCGCGAAGGGATGCGATCCGATTGAACATAAGCTTCCCCGGAGAAGAATCTTTGGGATCGACAGAGAAATAGCCAAGCCTTTCGAACTGGTATCTGCTTCCTGGCGCCGCACCTGTCAGGCTGGACTCCACACGGCATGAGGTAAGGGTTTCCAACGATCTCGGATTCAGGTGTTTCGTAAAATCATCCGCTTCGCCCGTTGGATCGGCCACTTGGAAGAGGCGATCATACAATCTTACCTCAGCAGGAACCGAATGATCAGCCGATACCCAGTGGATGACTCCCTCGACCTTGCGTCCGTCTGGGGGTGGGGCATTTCGTTTCTCGGGATCATAGGTACAGTGCACCTCAACCACTTCACCGGTTCGCTCCTCCTTAACCATACTCACACATTTTATAATGTAAGAGTATCGTAATCGCACCTCACGGCCCAGGCCAAGACGGTAGTATTTTTTGGGCGGATTTTCGAGGAAGTCATCCTGTTCGATGTAGAGGCCCCTGGAAAAGGGGACTCTCCGCGATCCCATGTCGGGATTCTGCGGATGATTGGGACATTCAAACTCTTCCACCTGGCCTTCGGGATAGTTATCAATGACAACGCGAAGGGGCCGCAAGACTCCCATCACACGTGGCGCCTGTTCATTCAAATCTTCGCGGACACAATGCTCAAGAAGAGAGATGTCAATGAGATTGTCATTCTTGGCCACCCCAATCTTCCCACAAAAGTTGCGGATTGCCTCCGGTGTGTAGCCTCGCCTTCTCATCCCCGCGATGGTTGGCATACGGGGATCGTCCCAGCCCGTGACAAATCCTTTCTGCACCAACTCGATTAGTCTACGCTTACTGAGGATCGTATAGCTGAGATTGAGACGAGCGAATTCGATCTGTTGAGGATGGCAATTCACGTCCACCTGATCGAGAATCCAGTCATAAAGGGGACGATTGTTTTCAAACTCCAGCGTACAGATCGAATGGGAGATTTTTTCGATGGAATCCGAAAGGCAGTGGGCAAAGTCGTACATCGGATAAATGCACCATTGCATACCTGTTCGGTAGTGGGATGCCCGCTTGATCCGGTAGAAGACTGGATCTCGCATAGTGATGTTTGAGGAGGCCATATCGATTTTTCCACGAAGGACATGGGCACCATCCTCGAATTCACCCGCCCGCATCCGTGCAAACAGGTCCAGGTTTTCTTCGATGGAACGGTTCCGATAAGGGCTTTCTTTGCCCGGCTCGGTCAAGGTGCCTCGGTACTCCCTGATCTCATCCGCACTCAAACTGCAAACATAAGCCTTCCCATTTTTAATCAACTGAACCGCAAATTGGTAGAGTTGCTCGAAGTAGTCGGAGGCATAGAAGAGGCGATCCTCCCAATCAAATCCCAGCCATCGGACGTCGTTGATAATCGATTCCACATATTCGAGAGATTCCCCACTCGGATCCGTATCATCCATTCGCAAATTATAGGTGCCATTGTATTGTGCGGCGATGCCGAAGTTGAGGCAGATCGACTTGGCGTGTCCGATGTGGAGATACCCATTCGGTTCAGGCGGAAAGCGTGTCGCCACACGTCCCTTATGTTTGTTGGTTCTAAGGTCTTCTTCGATAATGTCCCGAATGAAATCGGTTGGAGGAAAAACATCTGTTTGGGTCATCTTGTTAGCTCCCTTTTTATAGGCGGTGGATATCACTAATTTCTTACCATAAGCTACTTCCTCTTTCAACCTCTTCTGATTTAGAAGGAATTGGGGTCATCCAAAATTTGTAATCCCTCAGTTTCGAATGCTAAATCCTTACGGCAAATATGTAACTCAGGGCTTTAGCCCTGATTCATCAGCCCTGAAGGGCTGAGTTACAGGTTACGGTAACAGTCGGTCGCCCCATAACTGAGGGATTACCGAAAATTAATAGTTTTTATTGACATTCTGTTTCTGTTTTAATACATTAGTGCCAATGTTGAAGCCCTCCCGACTTTAACCTTTAGCCCGTGGGGTGGGTCTATGGCCTTGAGATGAAGTGAATCCCCATTTTTTATAAAGAGAATGGGGATTTTTATTTATATGACAAATAAAAGGAGGTGCTTAAGATGCCCGTTGAGTATGTTTATGAACATGTCGTGACCCCGAGGGATGCGACAACTTCAGGGATTGCTTACGACGGGAGTTATATCGAATGGGCCTGCACGGCAAGAGAGCGGATGATGGTCGATCATCTCGATATGAGCGAAGCCCCCTCTCCCTGGTTCCTGGTGGGCGAGACCTATGTGCGGTATATGACTCCAGCCTATCTGAATGATCGAATCGAGATCCGTGTGGTAGTAGGGGACCATCATGTGGAGAAGGGGTATGCCAAATTGGATCTCCGTTTCAGCAACAAAGCGACCGGCCAGCTGGTGGCCCAGGGATATCAGATCATCTTCTTCTATGATTCAAAGACAGGCAAAAGGGCTCCCATCTCAGAGGAATTCAGGAAATTATTATGAGAGCTTTTAAAAAGGCTTTGCGCTCTCTTGATTACTCAGATTCCAAAAAATGATTGCACAGATTATCATTTATTTTCAATGCATTTCTAATCGTTGGAATCGTTTCATAATCAGTGTAATCAGAGATTTCTATGCTTTTTCAGAAATCTCATTATAGAGCTCCCTCACTTTCCAGAATGATCCTCGCATCAACGGCGAGGGCTCCTTTTTCGTGAGCGATGACAGGGTTGAGGTCAAGTTCTTTAATCTCCGGGTTTTCCTCCATCAATCTGGATATCTTAAGAAGGATCTCTATTAAGGCGGGGATATCAGCCGGTCTTTTGCCCCGATACCCCTGAAGCAATGGATAACCCTTTATTTCTTCGATCATTTCTTGTGCATCTTTTCGACCGATCGGAATAATCCTGAAGGAGACATCTTTTAACACTTCAACAAAGACACCCCCCAGACCGAACATGATGACCGGACCGAATTGGGGATCTTTACTGGCGCCCACGATCACTTCTATTCCTGGTTTCGCCATCTTTTGTATTGATACTCCTTCGATGACAGCGCATGGGTACTGGTTTTTGATGTCATCCATGACCTCTCTAAAGGCGGCCCTGACTTCCGACACATGATTTAACGCCAGCTTCACTCCACCCGAATCACTCTTGTGAAGGATATCAGGGGAAGCAATCTTTAGCGCCACAGGAAAGCCCACCTTCTGACTTAACAAGACGGCTTCCTTCTGGGTCCTGGCGAGCCTGGTTTCTACGACAGGTATCCCGCTCTGCCGGAGAAGTCTTTTGGATTCAAATTCGGTCAGTATGGATATTCCCTCTTTCCTCAATCTGTCAATTGCCGGGAAATTCCCCATCCTTATTCCCCCTTCTTATTGTTGGTTGCGTATTGGCTCGCAATCCCCAATGCTTTAATCGCCATTTCAAGATCCTGGAATACAGGAAAACCCAGATCCTCAAGCTGATAGGCCGTCTCATTGACAAAGGGCAATCTCGACGATCTCCTTTTGCAACCTGATTCCTTCTTCATCTCTTTCCGCAAAACCATCCGATACGACAATGACGGCCTTCGTCCCTTTTTCAACACACTCCCTAAAGACTTCAGGAACAGACCGGCAACCAATAATGATGAGTGCCAAATCTATTTTCCCGGGTATCTCTTTGATGGAGGCGTAGACCTTTTGTCCCAGGACTTCCCTGTAGGAAGGATTGACAGGATAAATTTCTCCCGCAAATCCTGCCTTCAATAAGGTCTTTACCACCACATAACCACCAAAGTAGCCTTCTTTTAATGATCCAATCACCGCAATACTCTGGGGATCGAAAAAGGGGTTGAGGCCGCACAGCTCCGGATTTCTATTTAGCATTAAAATTCTCCTGGTGAATTCAATCTCCAGCTAGAAAACTGCTATAAATTAACCAGTTCCGCGAACAATTTCAATACATCTTTCAGGGAACTTAAATTGATAGAGGGGGAAGGGAAATATCCTATTGCAGGAACCGGACTTCGAGGAAGAGATCTCCCCGGTTGCCCTCACGGTCCACACGGCCCAGCCCCCTCAGGCGAAGCCCTGTGCCTTCATGGACTCCCGGCGGAATCGTGACGATCATATTCTTCTTCTTCAATCCCTGGGGGATGGCGATCAGCTTTCTGGTTCCCCGAACGGCCTCCTTTGGTGTGATGATGATCTCTCCATGGAGATCCAATTCTTCCGGAGAGGATTGAG
>JASEIE010000021.1 GCA_030024065.1 Thermodesulfobacteriota bacterium | reverse complement strand
ATCGATGCCGAAGGACTTCAGGCTGTTCAGGTAGATCTCCTGAATGTCGAGAGGAGAGGGCTTGATGATCACCTGATACTGATAATAATGCTGGAGGCGATTGGGATTTTCTCCATACCGGCCATCGGTCGGACGCCGGGAAGGCTCCACATAGGCCACCTTCCATGGTTCAGGACCCAGGACCCTGAGGAAGGTGGCAGGATTAAAAGTTCCCGCGCCCACTTCGATATCATAGGGCTGCTGAATCACACAGCCCTGATCCGCCCAGAATCTCTCCAGGGAAAAGATCAACTCCTGAAAATTCATCATCTCTCCCGTTATTGGCTAATAGCTTATAGCTAATAGGTTTATCCATTTGCCATTTGCCATTTGCCATTTGCCAAAAGGCTATGCCCTATGCTATTTCCTAACTAACGGAGTAGGGTTTAGCACTTTCAACTCTTCTTTGTCAACTGCCCTCACCCCCGCCCACCCCCTCCCCTGTCCAGGAGGAGGAGGGTGAAGGTGAGCTTTGACGAATTGTCCTCAATGCCTTTAATGACTTCAACTCTTTCCCCGTTTGATGCATGATGAATCTGGGAAGCAGTTCCCGACTTTCTGACAGGGCCTGAAGGGTAAACCTGAGCGTGTTGAGCTTTGCCAATTCCATCTGGGAGATCCGGTCGATTAACCGGGCCGTTCCCAGGGAGAGAGGGATGAGATCCTCCCACACTTTCGAACATCTATCGCAAACCAGCGTCCCTTTTTCAAGGGAGAAGAAGGCCATGGGAACCCCTTTCAGATCATCCCAGCTTCGCTTGCACAGGTCACACCGGATCAGGTGAGGACGGTACCCGTAGAGGGAGAGCATCCGGATTTCAAACATTCTCACCTGTTCTTCCCTTGGCTCTGCGTTTTCAAGATTAAATAAGAAAGAAAGAAGGAGATCGAATGCCTCCGGATTCGCCTCCCTTTCCCCTGCCATCTCGTTTACCAATTCCAGATAGTAGTTTCCGTAATAGATCTTTTTCAGGTCCTCTCTAATTTTGGGGAAGGCGTGGAGGAGGTCGCCACTCTCCGCCCTCGCCAGTCCCATTCCCTCCCGATCGAAAAAGATGAGCCGGAGGTGGGAAAAGAGGCCCAGGGCATTTTGAAACCGTTTTTTGCTTCTTCTTGCTCCCTTTGCAATTCCCTTCAGTTTTCCGAAATCTCTGGTGAAGAAGGTGATGATCTTATCCGACTCTCCGTAATTGAGGGAGCGGATGACAATGGCGTGGGTCTTGAAGAGCGGCATTCTTCTATTTTTTCTGGGATTCTTTTCCACCAGGAGAAGAATCCTGCATCTTGATGACCTCTGTCCCGGGTGGAACTTTGAATTGGAAGAAGGAACTGGAGAGGTTAATATTCGTTCTGATATCCATAAAACGGGTCCGTGTCACATTTCCCAGACCATCGAAGACATCCACTTGAACGATGAAATAAGTTTTTTTGTCGACGGTCAGTGACAGCTTGGATACGGCGGGGTGGAATTCCTTTGGGGTCATTTCTAAAACGATGTGGTCTTCCCTTTGGGAGGGAGACTCATTGATGCTTAACAGTTTGAAATCCCGTCTCAGATCTCCCTCTCCAACCAGGAAACCAAATTCCTTGATCATTCTTTCAGCATTGTATTCAACCGCCTGATTTTCATCGGGTTGATAAATCCAGACGGTCTGACCATTCGAGATGATCTTCTGATTGGGAACTTTATAGTCCCAGCGCATCATTCCCTTCTTCTTGAAGAAGACCTTCCCTTCCCCTTTCTGGGACTGTCTCATCACCTTGCCGATGTACTCCTGCAAAAATCCGGCTTCAAAGTCATTTGTCTTCTCATAACGGCTCTGGATCTCCGCAAGAATGTTTGTGTCGGTTGCTCCGGTGGCCGGGCAATGGAAGGCCACTCCGAAAAGAAAAAGGGCAAAGCAGATCAACAGGGAAATGTTTTTCACACGATCCTCCTCATCTCTCAATCTTTTTAACCAATATCTCCCTCGGCTTGACCCCGTCAGAGGGGCCCACGACCCCTTCTTCTTCCATCTTTTCGATGATGCGGGCTGCCCGGTTATAACCGATTCGAAATCGTCTCTGGATGAGAGAGATCGAAGCCTGTCCGGTCTCCGCCACAAAGGCAAGGGCTTCATCATACTTCTCATCATACTCGTCAACTTCGCCGGAGGCCTCCTTCTCCTTCTTCGCCTCCTGTAGGATGGATGGATCGTAGACAGGGTTTTCTTGTTTTTTCAAAAATTCCACCACCTGCTTAATCTCTGCGCTGGAAACGAAAGCCCCATGGAGGCGAATCAGTTTGGAGCTGCCCGGGGGAAGGAAGAGCATATCCCCTGCTCCTAAGAGATGCTCCGCACCGATGCTGTCCAGGATGGTCCGGGAATCGACCTTTGAGGTGACCTGAAAGGAAACTCGAGCAGGAAAGTTGGCTTTGATGATTCCAGTGAGCACATCCACGGAAGGCCGTTGAGTGGCCAGTAAAAGATGAATGCCCACAGCCCTGGCCATCTGGGCAAGCCGCGTGATCGATTCCTCCACCTCTTTCGACGAAGTCATCATCAGGTCAGCCAGTTCATCAATCACCACCGCGATATAAGGGAGCTTCTCCATCCTTTCCGGCGCTTTTTCCTCATTTCCCTCCAGAGTATCCCCTTTCCGTTTATAGACCTTCCCCTTTTCCCTCATCTCCTTTTCCATTCTCTGATGGTAATGCTCGATGTTTCTCACCGCTTTCTCAGCCAGGACCGTATATCTTCGCTCCATCTCATTCACCAGCCATTTGAGGGCAATGGCTGCCTTCCTGGGGTTGGTGACAACCGGGAGAAGCAGATGGGGAATGCCTTCATAATCGGAAAGCTCCAGCATTTTCGGGTCGATCATGAGGAACCGAACTTCCTCCGGAGAGGCTTTGAAGAGAATACTGCAGATCATTGAATTGATGGAGACGCTCTTTCCGGACCCGGTCGATCCGGCGACCAGAAGATGGGGCATTCTGGCAAGATCGACAATGAAGGGTTCTCCGGAAATATCCTTACCCAGCCCGAAGGAGAGTTTCGATTTGGAGGTCCGGAAAGGATTCGAATCGATAATCTCTTTGAGATAGACCGTCTCCCGGTTAGCGTTCGGAACCTCGATTCCCACCACGGCCTTGCCAGGAATGGGGGCGACAATACGGATAGAGATGGCGCTCAACGCCAGCGCCAGATCATCGGCCAGATTCACAATCCGGCTGACCTTCACTCCGGGGGCCGGTTCAAATTCATAGACCGTGATCACCGGACCGGGTCTGACCTCGACCACCTTTCCCTCCACGCCATAATCCAGCAGCTTCTTCTCTAAAATACGGGAGTTCATGATTAGGCTGTCCCGGTCGATCTTCTGTCTCTTCTCCACCCCGGCTTCCAGGAGAGAGATGGGGGGAAGCTGAAAGGCCTGTTTTTGTTCTAAAAATTCGAAGGCCTCCTGTTCCATAACCTCCTTCCGTTTGCTAAAAGGTTGGGGGTGTTCCACCACCAGGGGAGGAGCAACCCCCTTTTCTACGATTTTCTCCTGCTTCTGTTTCGCCAACTTCTTTTCTCTCTTGGCACGTTCCTTCCTGACCATCTTCAGTGTTCCGACCTTCTCAACGAGTTGCTCCACACCTCTTCCCAGACGCCGGACAATGGCAATGAAGGAAATCCCTGTCCCCAGAACAAAACCGAGAATCAAGATCACGATGAAAACGATAGTGGCTCCCGGAAGATTGAAGTATCGGACGAGATTTCTTGCCAGGATCTCGCCGATAAATCCTCCCACCAAGAGATCCTGGCTATAAATCCGGAGGGGTTTCATCCATAAACTGAACAGAGCAGATGTTGTCAGAAGAATGACCAACCATCCTGCTAACTTTATCAGAGGATACTTCCATTCCCAGCGAAGGATGAAACTGAAGGCATAGAGCCCGAGGGCAAATGGAACGAGAAAGGAAGGGAACCCGAATCCCTGGAAGAGGAGGCCTGAAACATAGGCGCCTACAATTCCCATCCAGTTGTGGATCTCCTTCACCCTTGAAGAAGAGTAGGAAAAAAGGGATGGGTCTACGGGATCATAAGAGACCAGACTGAGAAAAAGGAAGATGGCTATGGCGAAAAGTAAAATCCCGATGATCTCTCGTTTTAGCTTCTCTTTGATGGAGTCCTCGATCACGACATCTCCTGTTTACCCTTTAGAGATCAATTCAACATTTTTTGAAATCGCTTCTTTCACCTTATCCATTAAGATCATTCTATCCTTTAACGAAGAGCTCTGAGTCTCGATAGGGATCCCCATCCTTATTCGGATCTCTCCGGCGGAGGCGATCAATCGGTCTTTTGGCATGATCTCACGACTTCCGTTAATCGCAATCGGAATGATCGGCACTTTCGCTTTGATGGCCAGGGTGAACCCTCCCTTTTTAAAAGGCTGGATCGAACCATCCGGGCTCCTCGACCCTTCCGGAAAGATGACCACCGACATCCCTTCTTGAATCCTCCGGGCGGCTTGATTCATCGCCTCCACTGTCTCCCGTGTCCCTTTCCGATCGAGGCTGATGTAGCCAGCCGCAGCCATTGCCCAGCCGAAAAGAGGGATGGAAAAGAGTTCCTTCTTGGCCAGCCACTTGAACTGGAATGGAAGATGGCCGAGAAGAACAAAAATATCGTAACTCCCCTGATGGTTAGACATAAAGATGAAGGGCCCCTTCCCTTCAATATTCTCCAGTCCCTCGACCCTCACCTTCACCCGGTTCGCCAGGAGGGCAATCCTTCCCCAAAGGCGGGCATAATAATGGATCACCTTCCCTTTCCGGTCAAGGGGATAAGTGATGAGGGAAAAAATAGCCAAAATGAGTGTGGCGATGACGATGCAAGACCAAACAAAAATTGTACGAACCATCAGCTTCGCTTCCCTTTGCTCAGCAATAGGAAGATTGGAATAATGGAATATTGGAATGTTGTGCGATAGAACAAAAGATCTTTTCTGTTCAATTTCATACCCATTATTCCATCATTCCATATGATTAGATACTCTTCTCCAATTCTTTGAGGATGGTTTTCACCTCTTCTTTTATCTTATCGTCCATGTCATAAGGAGACTTTCCCTCCCGGTCTGATTGCACGATCTTCGGGTTAAAACTCATATGGCCCAGAACCGGAAAATCGGAAAGGTTCTCCTCAATCATCCTTCTATCATCATCGGAATGAATCTTATTCCCAACGATCATCACATTCTTAATCTTCAAATCCTCTGCCAGTTTTTTGATCTGCCTGGCTGTGTTAATCGCCCTCTGTCCGGGTTCGACAACGATGATGAGACCATCCACATATCCTGTGCTTCCTCTTCCAAGGTGTTCCAGCCCCGCCTCCATATCGATGATGAGGGCTTCTTCCCGCCGGACAAGAAGATGTTGAACCAGATTCTTCAGAAGGATATTTTCAGGACAGAAGCAACCTCCGCCTCCCTGCGGGATGCTGCCCAGGAGAAGGAGTTTCACTCCTTGATAGGTCACCCCCAGCTCATCAGGAAGATCGTCCACTTTTGGGTTGAGCTTGAACATCGAGCCATAGGTTCCCTTCTTCGCCCCTGTCCTCTCTTCGATCAGGGGTGTCATCGAAGCAATGGGAGAGAGTTTGGATAAAGACTCCTTTGGAAGCCCGATGGCAGAGGCCAGGTTGGAATCCGGATCGGCATCGATGGCAAGAACTTTTCTTCCCTCCTCAGATAGAATGCGGGCTATCACTCCTGCAAGCGTTGTCTTCCCAACCCCACCCTTTCCCGAGATAGCGATCTTCATCGGATATCCTAAAATGAAAGGTTTTTAGGTTATGGCTACGAAGCCCGTTTGGTACAAAGTCAAAGGGTTACGTCTAATAATTCTTAAACACCAAAACCTTAACCCTCTAACGAACCGGGCATCCCTGCCTGCGCCTGCCTGCCGGTAGGCAGGGTAGGCAGGTTAACCTTTACCTTTTCACCCCTTACATTTATTTTTCTCATCATCATATCCAAAAATTAATCAAATGTCCACCATAAGGGATATCCCCCAGTAACCCCTCAGTTATGGGGGAGATTTTTATAATATATGTAGCGCCCTCATTTATTGAGGGCGGAGTCCGTCGGCAATAAATGCCGACGCTACGGGGAAAAAGGAATAACTCCATAACCAATAATTACCCATAACCGAGGGGTTACATCCCCCAGATATCGTTTAAATTAAAATTTCAGTGATTGTAAGGATGGTCAATAACAAACCTTTTCATGCGAGGCTTCGGGGGGAGAGTTTTGAGGAAAAAAGGAAATCCCAGGCGAATCTATGGCAGAGATCTTTCTGACCCGATTCTAAGCTTTACCCTTAAATAGCGTATCAGACTCGGCGCAATCGCTGCGACAAGAGCGATGAGCAGAATGATTGCGGAGATGGGTGACTCCCAAAGACCGCTGATGTCACCCCGGGAGATGATTAAGGTCTGTCGGAGCGATCTCTCCATGACCGTTCCGAGTACCAAACCCACCATAAGCGGTGCAGGTTCATAATCGTATTTGCGCATGAGGTAGCCCACAACTCCTGCTCCCAACATCACCCAAACATCAAAAAGGTTGCTATTATCCCCATAAGCGCCGATGACGCACAAAACCAGTACGGTTGGCATGAGATATTTGGGGGCAATTCTTACAATCCTTGCAAAAATCCCCACTAAGGGCAAATTCAAGATGAGGAGCATCGCATTTCCGAGATAGAAACTTCCGATTACTCCCCAAAAGACATCCGGCCGATCTCGCATGAGGAACGGGCCCGGCGTGATGCCGTGAAGAAGCATCCCGCCCAGTAAGACAGCTGTCGTTGGAGTGAAAGGCAGCCCCAGGGATAGCAGCGGTATCATCGCTCCGCCTGCAGCCGCATTATTCGCTGACTCAGGGCCAGCCACCCCCTCGATGGCCCCTCGCCCGAACTCCTCTTTGCGCTTGGAAATCCGTCGCTCCAGGCCATAGGATGAGAACGATGCAATCGTTGCCGCTGGACCGGGTAAAAGACCGATCAGAAAACCTAAAACGGAGCCGCGCGCCATTGGCGCCACAGAACGTTTGATCTCTTCCCGGTTGGGATAAAGCTCACGAAATCTCACGGGCGTTAAGTCGAACTCCTTCTCCTTTTCGGCCATGAAGGAGAGCACCTCTGCAACTCCAAAGAGGCCTGCGGTGATGGCAATAAAACTGACCCCCCCCTGGGCGGATACAATACCGAAGGAAAAACGTTCAATGCCCCCTATCGGATCCATTCCGATGGTAGAAAGCATTAAACCGACCATCATCATGACCAGGGATTTGATGCGGGATTTCCCGGTCAGGTTGGACAATAAGACGATTCCCAGGGCGGCTAAAGCAAAATATTCGGCAGGCCCAAAGGCGAGGGCAGATCGTGCAAGGAGAGGAGCGAATAATTGGAGCGCAATAACGCTAAAGGTCCCGGCGACAAAGGATCCGATGGCTGCAATAGCCAGCGCAGCTCCGGCGCGACCCTTGCGAGCCATTGCATAGCCATCCAACGTCGTGACGACACTCGCCGGTTCTCCGGGAACATTCACCAGAATCGAGGTGGTGGACCCACCATACATCGACCCATAGTATATCCCTGCCAACATGATCAGCCCGGCGGTTGGGCCAAGCTTCAGGGTCAGGGGCAAGACTAAGGCCATGGCAGCGGCAGGGCCTAAACCCGGCAGGACCCCCACCAACGTGCCAATGACCGCACCGATAAAACAAACGAAGACATTGACGGGCTGAAGGGCGATGAGAAGAAATGGTAAGATTCCGTGGTCCATCATTAAAACAAACCTCTCTTCAGAATAAATAGCCTCTTGGCAGCGACAATTTTAACCAAACCTCAAACAGCAGATAACAGAAAAGGCCAACACCCACCGCAAGGGCAACTGGTTTTCTCCAATCTTTGGCCCCCATCAGCCTGCTGCTGATCACGACAAATATAGAATTGGAGGTAAAAAAACCCAGCCATTTGACCATGAGAAGATAAAGGATAAAGACCACGACCAGGATGAGAGGTTTGGCCTCTCCCCTTTCCTGAAGAAAAGCTTTGAGCGATTTTATGCTCAGCCCATCGCTCTTTGGATCGTCTCGTTTTTTGGGTTTTCGCAACGATTGAAACAATTGGCAGGCAGCTAAAAGAATGAGAGCGCCCCCCACGATCAGTGGGAACACCCCGGGTCCAGGGCTATTCCATGTGTCCATGGAATACATTGTGTTATGGATCAGATAACCGAGTCCAAACACAATGAAGACGAGGCTGCTTGTAATTTCTTTTCGAGTCTCTCTGCCCATCTCACTATCAGTTTATTCCATTCAACCCCTCTCCTTCATCCCCTCCCGCGGTGGGGAGGGGATGCTTTCGGGTCTCCCTTCCATGACCGAGAACGAAGCTTGGGAGAAGTTAGGGGCTTACTTGAGTCCAGCATCTGCCACAATCTCTTTTGTGACCTTATCCATTTCAGCCACAAACCTGGCGAAGGCCACGGGATCGATGTACTGAGGGGTGGTTCCCAAAGAGGCAGCAAATTCGATCCACTCCTTGCTCTCCACAGCCTTTTTAACAAGGGCGCTCATTTTATCAATGACTATCTTTGGTGTGCCCTTGGGAGCTGCAAACCCTCTCCACTGGTCAAATGCCAGATCCACACCCGATTCCTTCATCGTTGGGACGTTCGGCCAGAGGTTAATTCGTTTCTCGCTGCTGACCGCCAGGACACGCACCTCTCCTGCCTTCACCTGACCCAGGATCTCTGCAGGATGCTGGCTTGAGGCATCGATCTTTCCGCCCATGAGGGCAGCAACCGCCAGCCCTGTTCCAAAGGGGACATGAACAATCTGTGCGCCGCTTTTGGAGGCCATAGCCACAGGCACCATGTGGGTCACGCTGCCCATCCCGGAATTGCCCATCGTCACTTTGCCTGGGTTCTGTTTGATAAAGGCTGTAAACTCCTTAAAATCCTTCCAGGGAGCTGTTTTGTTCACTGCGATCGCAATCGTCTCAAACCCGACTCCTGAGATAGGCTCGAACGCCTGATAGTCGAAGGAAATTTGTTTTCTGGCGGCCAAGGTATTGATGGCGCCGGAATACCAGATGAGTGTATGCCCATCGGGCTTGGCCCGATTGACCTCATTGTAGGCAATGGCTCCTCCCGCGCCCGTGACATTACGAACCACCAGAGGTTGACCAAGATCCCTGGAGATGATCTCTGCCAGCTTCCGGGCCTGCACATCAGCCGCGCCTCCTGCACCAAACGGATTGATCAGATCGACCTGTTTTTCAGGCCAGGCCGCTCTCGCTGCCCCAGGGTCAATGGACCAAACGAACAACGCGATCAACAGGGTTAGAGAAGAGAGAATCCAATGGTATTGCCTTACTCCCATTTTCCTTAACATGTCCTTTCCCTCCTTTTTTGTATTGTCCTTTGGACTGAAAAAAGTTATGCCAATGCCCAGGCCTGTCGGATGACCCGTTTCGTATTGGCTAAGACAATCTCCGAAATCTCTCCTGCCAAGACCGGGCGAACCTCAGCGCTCACGATGGGCAATTGAGGCTTGTTGAAGAAGTCATTGGCCTTGAGGACCCGGAAAAAATGGATGACCTCCGGCAAATCTATTTCTCCTCCCGGGAGACCAAAGCGGGGCTGGATATCCCCATAGGCCGGATGGCGTTTGTCCGCACAGACACAATTCCCGAGATGGGCCGACACTAAATAATCCTTGATCAAAGGGATTGCGTCTTCTGGCCTCTCACGAAGAAGTGGAAAGTGGCTCAAATCGGCCAGCAAACCAAAATTGGGAAAGCTGGGGCGAAGCGCTCTGGCCACATCCAGGGCGTCCTTAAAATGACCGATGAGGTTTTTCTTGTCGATATCCCTGTCGAAGATCTTTAACGTGAAGTCAATCTGGCCCTCTCCTTTCCCATACTCCATGATCTGCTGGAGTGAATCCACAAGGAGTTTCTTGGCTTCCTCCCGTTTCGCGTCTCCGGGGTCTTGACCGGCGATAAGACGGATGACCGATGCTCCTAAGTCATAAGCCTCGTCAACACAACTCTTAACGGAGCTGATGGCTGCATTGCGTTCCTTGACGTCGAAGGAATTGAGGTTCAGTTTCAAGCTCAGCACCTTAGGTTGAGTGGCATAGCAAACAGTGAGATGGCTCTGGTCCAAGAGGTTCCGGGCTGTGTTAAGCACGCGATAATCTCTCATCCATCCCACCTCCACAGCCGTCCAGAAGTCATCCGCGCAAATCTTTTCCAGAGTCTCCAAAATCGGCCCCTCGCCGCGTTCGATTCCAGGATAAGCCTTGAAGTGAACGACCCCAATTTGCATCATCTGATACATATTTTCCAGCATTGTCCTGCCTCCTCTCTGTTTGTATAACGACTTTCATTGCATCGCCGATCTTCTCAGCTTCGATCAATTTACCTTGATAACCACCTTGATGGCGTCTTCGATTCTTTCACGAAAATATCTGAAGGCAGTCGGCACCTCCTCCAGTGTGAAAGTATGGGTATGCATGAGTTTTGCGTTGAAACGTTTCTGTGCCATGAGGGCCGCAGCGCGGTGAGTGGCGCTCCTGCCTTCGCCCCGGATGCCGTAAACGTAAATATTATTACGCACCAATTTGGCCAAATCCACCGGCACCGGTTCCCCGGGGAAGGCGGCAAGGCAGATCCGGCCTCCCCGATTCACCATGTCCAAGGCTTCGTTCAGGGCATTGGGGGCGCCTGAGCATTCCATCACGTAATGGACTCCTTTGCCCCCAGTGATTTGTTTCACCGCTTCAACAGGGTCTTGCTTTTGAACATTGATCACGTGGTCCGCACCCAGTTTGATTCCCAGGTTCAACCTGGAGTCGCGAGTTCCAGTGAGGATGACGGGCTGTGCCCCCAGGGCCTTGCCCACGGCCACGCTCATCAGCCCGATCGGGCCCGGGCCGGTAACAACCAGACTTTCCCCCGCTATCAGGCCGCCCAGCACGTCGATGCCATATATCGCGGTGCCAGCGGTAACGATCAATGTGGCCTCCTCATCACTCATCTCATCGGGCACATGAACCAGCGTATTGACATGATTGACAGCATACTCTGCGAACCCCCCGTCCGTAGTGAAACCATTTGCACGATGACCCTTGTTATTCTCCCCATAGTTGAGACCATAATTGAGACAGGACGTGTACATCCCCATACGGCACCTTTCACAACGTCCACAACCCGCGTGTATCTCCACTGCCACACGATCTCCAATTTTGTATTCGTTCACGCCTGCTCCAAGCTTGACGACGGTGCCCATGTATTCATGGCCTGGTGTGAAATTCTTATTGAACGGTAGCCCCCCCTCGATCCAGGCCGGCAGCCCTCTGGTGAGGATCTCCACATCTGTGCCGCAAATGGCAACAGCGCCAATGTGGATTAAGACTTCAGCAGGTCCTGGTTCCGGAACGGGTTTCTCCACCAGCCGGAGCTGTTCGGGGTCGTCCAGAACCCATGCCTTCATGGTCTTGGAAATTGACAAATCCTTTTTTTGAACGGATGCTTTCATGAATGACCTCCATCGTCAAGATTTCTGGAGAACCCTTTCCCTTGAAGACCAAAACTTATTTCGGGCTATGTGGTCCTGATGTTGCTTTCGATGAAAGCAATCTTAGCAGTACCTTCAACCAGATCTGCAAGATAATAGGCTGTCTTAATATCAGACCCCATGGTGAGAATGCCATGTTCTTTCATGAGTAATGCTTTGATATCAGGATATTTTTTAATCCCATCACTCACAAAGTCACAAAGTTCCTTCGAGCCTGGAAGAGCACACTCCACCCAAGGGACCTCTTTCAGTATTGCGCGGCTCGAAATAGTGACCAAGGGAAGAGATCTTCCCATATTGGAGTAAGCGGTTGCATAGGGAGGATGGAGGTGAGCAATTGCCCCTACATCGGATCGAAGCTGATAGACAGAGAGATGGAAGGATGTCTCTTTGGAAGGCCTGAACTCAGAATCTCGATCCAGAATGAAGCCTTCAAAATTAACCAGGACATTCGTCTCCGGTTCAACATCCCCCAGAGATACACCGGTTGGTGTGATGAGGATTTTCTCCGTGCCAGGGACCCTGACGCTCATATTCCCCCCTGCGCTGGCAACTAATCCTCGGTGAAAAGCCCGTCTGGAGAACTCGGCCAGCTCCTTTCGCAAACGAATTAATATTTCGTCTCCTTTGTTCATCATTGTTTCAATTCTCCCTGTCTTCCATAAACGTGACTAATTGTTTAACACAGGCCTCGACAAACAACGTCTCATTGATATGGGCGTCGATCTCTTTAATCTGGACATGGGCGCGGAGGTGGTTTTTGAGAGCCTTAAGGAATGCCTTGTACCCGAGCGCGTCGTGAAGTGGCCCTCCTGGTCCGCCATAAACAGACCAACCCCTGAGAGGGATCAGCACTGCGGTCAAGCCCTTTGCTTCATTCAGCCTCTCAGCCATTGCCTTGCCCACCTGAGCCATTTCCTTCCGGGACACTCGTACATTCGCATTGTAGGGGTTGTGCATGTAGATCTTTCTTTTTCTTAACTTCGTGGGGATGGACGCCCAAGGCCCAAAGCAGAGATACTCCATCCCTCCTGTAGAAATCACCTGAGGAATCCCCTTGGCTCCAGCCGTTTTCAATCGTCCCGGCCTCACCGGGATATACGCCCCTTCACCCACAACCTCCTCTGTTAGCTCATGCGGTGTCAAATCGAGCACCCCATGGACGATTCCCTCCTCGATCAGCTCTTCCATTGCCGAGCCGCCAGCTCCTGAAGCATGGAAGGCGATAACCTCATACCCTTTTTCCCTCAGAAGCTTGACAGCCTGGCTCACCGCAGGCTCCGTATTTCCTAAAGCCGTCACCGCAATCACCCGCTCCCCTGGTTTCATGGTAATCCCTGCCCCATGCTCTGCCATTCCAACAATAGCGGAGACGGCATTCGATAGGACAGCCCGTGTGACAGGGTTGGGACCTCCCAGAAAATCGCCTACCGAAAAGACGACCCCTATGTCCTTATGTCCCACATAAGGACGTATATTTCCGGAAGCAACGGTTGAGACAAGATACTTTGGAAATCCGAAAGGTAAGGCCTTCATGGCCATTGAGGCAATCGCCGATCCCTGATTGCCTCCTATTCCGATGATGCCGGCAATCCTATCTTCCCGGTATAAGTGCAAAAGGAGCTTCATGGCCCCTCTTCCCATCCCTTCCATGATCCGATCTCTCTCCCCTGTTTGAATCAAGTTTGAGAGTTCCCATCCTTCCCATCGAGCAACTTCTACATTCGAGATATTGGGGGAAACCCCGGGAGGGCCAAGGGGCCCAATATCAACAATCGTTGCACAATAGCCCTGGGCCTCAAGGAGCCTTTTCATGTAGGCCACCTCTTCGCCTTTTGTATCCAGAGTTGCCAGAATGGCAATCTTCCCCCTGCTTTTGGCTTCGGTCTGATCCTTCATTGGATAACTCATCAGAAGGTCTTCCCTTGGTTTGTCATTCGCATGGCTTTTCAATAACCGTGCTTCTCCTCTACCCTCTCCAGAACCGGCCAGGCCAATCCCTCTTCTCATCTGGAACACGGAAGTCGAACTTCTTTACCTCCTCCAGGAAGGCAGCCAGGTGGTCCCCGATGCGCTTGAAAACCGCAATACCCTGCTCTTCGCTGGATCGGAGCGGGTTGCCGATGGTGGCGGTGTCCGAGTACTCGTGATGGAGCATCGGAATAAAGATGTTTTCAGAACCCTGGAAGATGACGGTGTTGGTCCCGTCTTTTTTGGAGAATGCCGGCCCCATCCACCTGGGAGCGTGGGCCCGATCCGGCTTGGCTCGCTCCATGAACACGGAGCCCTCGTATATCCCCTTCTCTTTCATATAGGCTATCGTGGCGGAAGTCTCAAGCTCTCCTGCATGCCAACCGGGGGTCTCCTCTGGAGGGCCTGTCATCAGGTCGGCGACGACGGCGCACTCCCTCTCCGTGGGTGTCTTGTAGTAGGCGCAAAAACAACCGGTCTCCGCCCGCAGCGTGCGCAGCACTTCTCCCTGGGCCCCCATGTTGGTGCCATGGTGAGAGACATATACCAGTTTATTGAAACCGGCGAATATCAGACTTCGGCCGAGGGCATAGAGGACCTGTCGATAGACCTCAGCCGGAAAGGAAATGCTGCCAGTCCCCCAGCCGGGCTCACCCATATGGTGAGGGGAGAGGCCATAGGGCAACAGGGGCGCATAAAGCACCCTGGCCTTCTCTGCCGCCCTCTCCACGCTTCCCATCGTGGTGTAGGAGTCGACCCCCAGGGGCACGTGATTGCCATGCTTCTCGCAGCTGCCGATGGGGATCATGACTACGTCGTTGCTGGTCTTTAGCCAATCGGCAACATCGGTCCAAGGCAGTTCCAAAAGGTTGTACTTTGTTAGCTTTGACATATTGACTCTCCTTTCTCCTTTTTGTTTTCGGGATGATTGCTTCGCAGAGGGCGCCATGGAATAACCTCCTTTTGTGATATTTTATGGTAAACCTTTTCCATAAAACTAATGTTTTTATGAAAATATGTCAAGATTTTTTCATTCCTTTTTTAACGGTAGAATCCCTGATAAGAAGCTTCGTCCCAAACCATCTTGCTCTTTCACCATTTTTCAGAGAAATCAGGTCGACCAGCATTCCCATGGCAGCCACTCCAATACTGTACATCGGAATTTCAACCGTAGTGAGGGAAGGCTCGAAGTAGGAACTGAGAGGAATATTGTCAAATCCTACCACCGCAAGATCATCAGGCACACTCAAGCCCGCTCCTTTGGCCGCATTGATTGTACCGAAGGCCATCTGATCGTTGGCTGCAAAAATTGCAGTGGGTCTATTTCTCTGCATGAGGAGCTCACGTGCGGCAAGATATCCGCTTTGGGGAGTCAGATCCCCTTGCTTGATCAGGATCTTATCGAAAGGATAACCTCTCTGGTCTATTGCATTCCGATAGCCTTTCAGGCGATCTTTCGCTGTCGTGGACTTGTCAGGTCCGCCAATAAACCCTATCCGTTTATGACCAAGATCGATCAGATGATGGATCGCTTGAGCTGCTCCGCCGACGTTGTCAACCAGGACGGCAGGAAAATCCCCCTTGTGGCGACCGATGACGACGACCCGTTCTCGAAGCTCCCTCAAAACGCCGAATATTTCGTCTCTATGGATGATGCCGCCACTGAAGATGACTCCATCTGCTGCCTTTTCTCTGAGCAGATAAATATAGTTAACAATTCTCTCCTGTTTTCTGTCGGTGTTTTGAAGCATGACCGCATATCCGTGCTGGTCAGCCACATCCTGTATTCCCCTGACAATCTCTGCATAGTATGGATTTGAGATATCAGGGATGATAATCCCTATGGTCATGGTCTTCTTAAAAAGAAGACTTTTGGCGAGGGCATTCGGCCTATAGTCAAAACCTCGAATCGCTTCTAAAACCCTCTTTCTTGTTGCCTTATTGACCTTATGGGGATTGTTGTTGACTACCCTGGATACGGTAGCAATGGAGACATTTGCTTTCCTGGCGACATCTCGAATGGTTGCCATTGAATCTACCCCAATTCCGATGGAAAACCTTTACCATAAACATTACCCTTCTCCATCCTATTGTCAAGGGAAAAAAGCTGAGGTCTCTGAAAAACGCTTCAAATCCTTAGCAGAGACCTCTGATTACACAGATTTCAAAAAAAGATTAAACAAATTTTTTCGATTTTCAAAGCATTTATAATCTGTGGAATCGTTTCATAATCCCTGCCTACCGGCAGGCAGGTATGGAATCAAAGATTTCTGGACTTTTTCAGAGATCTCTTAAATACCATTTGACAAAATGAATTCCATTCATCAATAATGAAAACTCTTAAGGACCCCCATGATGAAGATAAACAAGAAGGCGCTGGCCCTCCTCAGCACCGCCCATTTCGTCACCGACTTAAACCAGGGAGCCCTTCCCGCCCTTCTCCCCTTTTTCAAAGAGGCATTCCAACTCTCCTATACGACGGCAGGCACCATTCTTCTCTTGGCAAACCTGACCTCCTCTATTATCCAGCCCGTCTTCGGGCACCTTTCGGATAAAAGACCCATCGGATGGCTTCTCCCTCTGTCTCCTTTCATCGCCTGCCTGGGGATCTCGATCACGGGTCTTGCTCCCCACTATCTCCTTCTTCTCATCTGTGTCATTGTAGCCGGTATCGGGGTCGCAAGTTTCCATCCGGAAGGTTTTAAAACAGCCCATTTTTTTACTGGAAAGAAAAGGGCGACAGGCATGTCCTTCTTCGCCGTCGGCGGAAATATGGGCATCGCACTCGGTCCGGTCTGGGCTCTCCTCCTTGTGACCTCTTTTGGTCTCCATGGAACCCTGGGCATGATCGTGCCTGGAATTCTAATGGGGATTATCCTATTTTTTAATATTTCAATGCTCACCTCTCCTATCCAAACCGCTCATAAGGAGGCCCAAAAGGAAGAGAAAAAACCTCTTTCCAAAGCTCAAAAGGTTTCCTTTTTTCTTCTGGTCGTTGTAGCGACCATAAGGGCATGGACCCATTTGGGGCTGGCAACCTATATTCCCTTTTACTATATCAACTACCTCAAAGGGAACCCTCTCTATGCGGGGAAGCTGGTCTCAACCTTCCTGATCACAGGTGCCCTGGGGACTCTCATTGGCGCCCCACTGGCTGATCGCTGGGGCCACAAAAAATTCCTTTTGATCACCCTCCTATTGTCCTCCCCATTCCTTCTCCTTTCTTATTATAGCAGCGGTTTTATGACCTTCATCTTTCTGGGGATCTCAGGAATCGCATTGATCTCCTCATTCGCTCTGTCCACGGTCATGGCCCAGACCCTTCTTCCTCAACATCTCGGAATGGCCTCGGGGATCATGGTCGGCTTTACCATCAGCGCAGGAGGGATAGGGGTTACCCTTTTGGGGATGATTGCAGACATCTGGGGAGTCCCCATGGCGCTGAAAATTATCTTAGTTTTACCATTGGCCGCATTTCTTCTCGGCTTATTCGTAAAATATCCTCTTAATGAAAAGTAAGCCCCGTTAGAAAGGACGGGGCTTTAAACCCCGCCCTTTCTAAAAGGTATTGAAATTCTGATACACAACCCATTCCCGCTTTAAAAAGCGGGGCTTTCTAACGGGGTAAACGGTGAGCAATAAATGAATTCAATTCTTGTGACAGGCGGGGCAGGCTTCATCGGTTCAAACCTGTGTGAGCGGTTACTTCAAGAAGGAAATGAGGTCATCTGTTTTGACAACTTTGACAGCTTCTACGACCCCAATATAAAAATCAGAAATGTGCAGGACCTTGGCCAGAAATTCCCGGACCGGTTCGAACTCGTCACAGGGGATATTCGAAACGCCGAACATCTCCGGGAGGTTTTCAAAAAGAACCGGATCTATTGGGTCATCCACCTGGCAGCCCGGGCCGGGGTCAGGCCCTCCATTGAACAGCCCCTGCTCTACCAGGATGTGAACATCCGGGGAACGATCGTCCTTCTGGAGGCCTGCAAAGAATTTGGGATCAAGGGCTTCATCTTCGCCTCCTCTTCCTCGGTCTATGGAGAAAACCAGAGGGTTCCGTTCACGGAAGAGGACCTCAATATCCAGCCCATCTCCCCCTATGGAGCGACCAAACGGGCTGGAGAGCTCCTCTGTTATTCCTATCATCATCTTTATGGAATGAATATCGCCTGCCTGCGGATCTTCACGGCCTACGGTCCGGGACAAAGGCCGGAGATGGCCATCCATAAATTCACCGGATTGGTCGACCGGGGCGAAAAAGTGCCGGTGTATGGAGATGGTTCCTCCCGGAGGGATTACACCTATATCGATGACTTGATTGAAGGAATTCTGGGTGTCATTCGTTACCATAAGGGATTCGAAGTCTACAATCTTGGAGAATCCCAAACCACTTCATTGATTGAACTGATCAAACTCATTGAGGGAGCTTTGGGGGGAAAAGCGAATATCGAAATGTTAGAGCCACAACCCGGCGATGTCTCTGTAACCTATGCCGATATCACCAAAGCAAGACGAATGCTGAAATATCAACCCAAGGTGAAGATGGAGGAGGGCATCCGACGATTCGTCGAGTGGTATAAAGAGGGAAAGAAATGATGGAATAGTGAAATGGTGGAATAATGAGCGATAAAAGGAAACCAATTATAGGTTCAAGTTAAAACTCGACTCGGCGGACATTGTGCGGTTGACTTCTCATTGGCGACTTCACCTTAACCTTCGCTATCTTCAACTTCTTTCCGGAAATCCTCGTGCCGAATACCACGCCCCTCTCGAATCTGTTGTCTCGCCAATCCTAACACCTTCTGAAACTTGGGCGAGTAAGCCAATGTCAATCGCTCTATCTCGTCTTCATCATTAACAGAAAGCAATATTCCTGCCGGTTTCCCTCTTGACAGGAGCAATATAGGATGTCCCCTTTTACCCTTCACCTCTCTTTATCTTCAGATTCGACATCATAACACCAGCAGAGCATTCCGCCGTCGATGTTTTTCGCATTCTCTATACCTGCATTCTGGAGTTTGAGACAGGCCTTGTAGGAACGAAGGCCGGATTCACAATGGACGAAGATCTCTTTATTCTTATCGAGTTCATGGACTCGCTTCTTTAACTCCCCGAGGGGAATCCAGAGCGACCCTGGAATCCGTTTCCTCTTCACTTCATCCTTCTCCCTGACATCCAGTATCTGAAAAGCCTCTTTTGAGGTTTTAAGTTTTTCTCTCGCCTCAGAAGCCTCAATCCCTTTCACCTTGCCCTCCAGTTTGTTCAACAGTATATTGGCCGCCACGATGACCGGAGAGAGGACCGGACTGAAGGGAGGGGCATAGGCCATATCCACAGAGGCCAGTTCCTGACAGGTCATCTTTCCATGAAGGGCCATGGCCAGGATATCGATGAACTTATCGGAAGGCCCTTCTCCCATGGCCTGGCCTCCCAGAATGCGGCCTGTATCTCTGTCGGCAATCACCTTCAGGGTGGACTCTTTACCGCCTGGATAGTAATGAGCCCGATCAAATCCCTTGACAATGGCCTGGATGGGATGAAACCCTTCCATCTTCGCCTCTCTCATGCTCAATCCGGTCTTGGCCACATTGAAATCGAAGCTCTTAAAAATAGCTGTTCCCATCACCCCTGGAAAGGTGGCATTCCCTTCACAGACATTGACGCCCACCACCCTCCCCTGTTTATTGGCCGTTGAACCCAGGGGAATCCAGGCCTTTTTTCCCGTCACAAGGTGGGTCGTCTCTGCACAGTCCCCTGCAGCATAAATCCCCTGAACGCTCGTCTCCATCTTTTCGTTCACCCAGATCGCTTCTGTCTCGCCGATCCGGAGACCCGCCTTCCTGGCCAGTTCAACCTGAGGACGGATTCCAAGGCTCATCAGAACCGCATCCGCCTCTAACTCTCGTACCGCTGTCTGAACATGGGTGACCTTCCCATCTTTGCCTTTTAAGGCTTCAATTCCTTCCGAGGTGAATATCCCTACCCCTTTCTTCTCCAGATATTGACGAAGGATACCCGCGAAGTCCTCATCAAAGAGGGTCAAGATTTGAGGAGCCAGCTCAACGATTGTCACCTTCTTCCCTAAATGAACAAGAGATTCGGCCATCTCAAGCCCGATATACCCTCCTCCAGCGATTACTACATCCCTTATGTTTTCTGATCGAATCACCTCGAAGATGGCATCCGCATCAAAGATGGAACGAAGATAGAAGACATTGCCTAGATCAATGCCCTCGATTTTAGGCCGGATCGGATAGGCGCCTGTGGCAAGAACCAATCGATCAAAGTGATCTGAAAAGGTTTCTCCCAATCCGATTTTTTGGCCTGAGATCGTTCGGTTCTGAATATCAATTTTTTCAATCTGACGGTTTTTCTGAACCCTGATCCCGTCCTGAGCAAACTTACCGGGTGTCCGTGAGATCAAATCATCCCTTGTTTTGATCACACCACTGATATAATAGGGAAGCCCGCAGCCTGCATAGGAGATGTCATCCTCTCCCTGGTAGATCACGATCTCCATCTCTGGATCGCATCGCCTCGCTTTAGCCGCTGCCTTCGGCCCCGCAGCCACTCCTCCGATGACCAAAAGCCTCTTCTTCATTGGTATAAATCCCCCCGCTTAAAGATTTTACTCCATCGAACCATATTTCTTAAATCAAGTCAATGAATTCAACCGGTATGAACTTTCTTTTGATCAAAGTGGAGGGATGACAAGTCGAGGGGGTTATGGATCATGAATACTAATTCGACCCATTCGATTGGTTTTTCTTCAGAAATTCTAAAATGACGGCTGCGACTTCCTCCGGTTTTTGGAACTCCAGATCATGAATCCCGTCTCTAAAGCTTACAATTTCGGCATTGGGCAGATGATTTTTGAAAAAGTCGATGTTTACCTCCGCCATCTTTCGGTATCCGGAGTTCTCCCCATAGAGGTAAAGAATGGGAGCCCGGATCGTCTTGGTATCTTCCACAAAGTCTTTCGATGTCTCCAGGGTTCGCGAGATGTGAACCATGAAATTCTTGATGCCGTTTTATTGTTTTGGGAGATGATCTCAACAATTTCCTTCCTCTCCCCTTCGCTCAACGAAGGCCAGGCCTTCCCCATCACAAGCTTTGCAACGAGCTTATCCACCAGTCCAGACCGGATGACGCCGATGGCCAAATGGCCGATCACAGGCCATTTTAAGAAGGCCTCCATGGGTCGGTAAGGCATCTTGTCATGCTTCATCCCCCCATTGCCTTCTATACAAACGATATCCCTCACCTTCTCCCCATACCGTGCCCCCAGATTCAGGGCAAATCCCTCCCCCATAGGACACCCCGACGAGATGGGGTTTGATGATCTTCAATTCCTCAATCATACCGGCGATCAAATCAGCCTGCTCTTCTATGGTGTAACCAAAACCGGATCGAGGCTTGTCAGAATCACCTGTACCCAGGTAATCGATCGCCAGGAGTCTATAATGCCCTGAAAGAAGGGGGAGCATTCTATTCCATCCACGGTATGTGCTGAATGCCCCGGGGATGAGCAAGATGGGTTGGCCTTCACCCACCTCCACATAATGAACCTTATGCCCTTTGACTACGACAAATTTATCTTCCCCGTATTTGGGCTTTGAATAAATCTGGTTTTTCTCGTTTTTCACGAGGTAGCTGCAGCCTGTATTCAGGAGGCTCCAGCATAATAGCAGGAGAACGAAACTCAATCTCTTTATCGTCTTACCCATGATAACCCTGCTCATAGTAATCTTCTATAAAACACAAAGGAGGACCTTCTGTCAACTTCACTATACAAACTTCACTATACAAACTTAGAGAACTGCAGCCAGGCGTTCTTTCTTTAATGTTTGTTGTCTCGATACTCTGACCGGTATTGGTTTCAGGACCCTGGCCAGGTCTTGGGAAGAGATTTCACATAACAGGCCTCTTCTGCCTGCGTTAATG
>JASEIE010000219.1 GCA_030024065.1 Thermodesulfobacteriota bacterium | reverse complement strand
GTGACAGAGATAAACTCTTTTCGGTCTTTGATTCCGCCGATCACAGAATCCAGTATGTCTTGGTGTTGAGGTGTTAAATAAATGAATTTTGGATCCAGGATGACTTCAAAAGGTTTTTCTGAAAAACCATAAAATGCGTTATACATCCGTTAACCCATTACGGACAGGAGAAATTAGTCCATTTCATTTCACAAATCGAAATCATTTCAAGGAAACACCTTCATTGAAACACCACCCAGAATCTACACCTTTTTCATATTATCTGTCAAATGTAGACTTTCATATTACATGGGGCAATATTTACGGCATTTCTTCTGATTTCATTAGAATGAAAGATTACCGGAGGGTCAGCGATTCATCCACATGCTTGATGAAGGGGGAAATGAAAAACTCGATTACCCTCCTCTCCCCGGTCTTGATCTCCGCGGTGACCGCCATCCCCGGACTGAGAGGGATATCCTTTTCTTTGACCCGAATCTTCAATCGATTCGGTCTTAACTTGATCTTGTAAACCAGCCCGATCTTTTGATCCTCCTGGGCGTCGGGGCTTACAAAGAAGAGTTCAGCCTCAATCGTCCCGTATTTTTGAAAGGGGAAGGTATCCAGTTTTAAATCTTACGAGTTACGAGAGTCGGGGGCTCCTTACGAGGCTAATTTCGCCCCTGAAAATGGGGGTCTAAGGCAAGAAAACGCCCTCTATTGGGACGAATCTACTTGAAAATCAATCGGTTGGCTTGGTCCGACCCCAAAGCCAATTGCTAAACACTAATAATCAATAGCTACACACTATTTTCTGGGTCAACCCCTCTGTGGTCTTTGAGCCTCAATCGTTTTCTCCCGAATCCCTTTGCAATCCCTTGCATGATCTTTGACATAGAACCACCCTCTTCCACTTGCTTTGTAGGCAAGTTTGGGGGGATGGGACGTGGGCGGCGTTTAAACTCTGCCCAGGAAGTGACGGCTGGACCAAATGACGCCAATGGCTGCGACAAGGAAGCCCCAAAACAGAGGTCGATCTAAAAGTAATGTCGGCGAGATTGATAACACTTGCCTGCCGGAGTTTTCAATCATCGGCCCAATTATAAAGGCCAATACCGCTGGTGTCATCGGCCACCCCTTCTTGTTCATCGCCCAACCGATCAGGCCGAAGATGATCGTAATCCAGACGTCGAACATGCTTCCCCGCATGGCATAGGACCCTACAGCGCAAAGAACGAGGATCACCGGGGCCAGAATGGGATAGGGGATGGTTGTAATCCTTGCCCACAGCCCCACGAGCGGCAAATTTAAAATCAGCAATATGAAGTTCGCCACGAAGAAGCTGCCAATGACGGTCCAAACAAAGTGGGCGTGCCGGGTGAAGAGCAGAGGTCCGGGTATGATCCCGTACATGATCAGTGCGGCCATCATGAGGGCCATCGTCGGACCTGCTGGAACGCCGAGGCATAGGAGAGGTACAAGATTGCCCATTGCAGCCGCATTGTTTGCAGCCTCAGCAGCAGCCACACCCTCTATTGCTCCCTTGCCAAACCTTTCAGGATGCTTAGAGTATTGTTTTTCAAGTGAGTAGGAAAGGAAAGTGGCAATAGGGGGCAACATGCCCGGAATCAGCCCAAGGGGGAAGGATACCGCGGTAGCCCTGGCCCCAGCGGCCAACCCCTTCCGAAGTTCTTCTCTTGAAGGCATTAGATGACCAACACCGGTGGTCGGTTTGCTAATCTTCTCTTGGAGAGAAGACAATACCTCCCCGATACCAAAGAGTCCGATCATAACAGGTATAAGGGTGAAGCCCTGTAGGAGCAGCGTGCTACCGAACGTAAGCCGGGGAACACTCGATGCCACGTCAACGCCTACTGTAGCAAGAAACATGCCCGCTAGCGTCACGATTCCTCCTTTGACCAGTGATTTTCCGGCCAAGCTGGCGACAGCCGTCAGGCTAAACAGTCCGAGCCCCAGATACTCTGCAGGGCCAAATCCAAGGGCTAACCGCGCAATGGGTGGGCCGAGGAATCCTATGAGAAAAGAACCTACAATTCCTGCCATGAACGAGACAATGGCGGCTATGGCCAGGGCAGGTCCTGGGCGCCCCTGTTTGGTCATCTGATAACCGTCCAGTGCCGTAACGACAGATGCCACTTCGCCGGGCACGTTCATGAGGATTGCGGTCGTGGAACCACCGTACATGGCACCGTAGTAGATGGCGGCGAGAGTTATAACCGTACCAGTCGGCGGTAGATAGCTCGTAAAGGGGAATATGATCGCTACCGCAGAAGCGGGGCCGAGCCCGGGCAGAACTCCTACTAGTGTGCCGAGGAAACAGCCAATGAAGGCATAAAGCAAATTCACCGGTGTGAGGGCGGAGAGTATGCCATTCACTAAATCCATGAAATTCCTTCACTCTATTCTTTAGGTTCCAGACGCGAGAATGTAAGACCGCTCCTTATTCGTCTTAGAATTCTGAAGACATTTCTAAGGCCAGGGCAGGAACCCTCCCGGTAACATAAGGCCAACTTTTGCCCAAATATAGGCTGACCCCACTGCCCCAATAAGAGAACCTATCACAATCGGTAACCATCGATACGCACCAAAAATGCGCAGGTACAGGACAAGAAAGACAGCCGTAGAGAGTAAGTAGCCAAGAAAATTAATCAAGATCGCGTACCCAGCAAGCAAAGCTAATGTAGACACTATCCAACGGTTGCCTCCTTCGGCATCCCCTTTTCCGCCGATTCTATTTTTGCAAGTTTGGAACCAATAGACAGTGGTCAGGCAGATCATGAACAGTCCGAGAAGCACCAGACAACCACCAGCTTCTCGGCCACCTATTTCGTTCTTGTATTTTATGATAATGCGAACGCCATCCCAAATACCAAGAAATGCCAAACCAAACAAGATAGGTGCGACTACTTTGTGTTCGCGCATTACCTCTCCCTTAGCGATCAGGCGCTCAGACCTAATTCCTGGAAGACCTTGGTCTGAGATTTAGCGATTAACTCAGAGAAGAATCATTGAAAACCTCCTCCTTTTGTTGAAAAACTCGACTTACTTGGATGGAATCTGGGAGAAGAAAAGTTTGTAACCCTCAGCCTCCTTGAAAACGTAATCACGAGTCTGATCGGGCGATATATATCTTGGGTACCTGCCGATTGCCTCTAAGTATTTGGCAAAGTCGGGATTCTCTACCACTTTCTTGGCAGCCGCATCGAGCCGGTCAACAACGCTCTTGGGCAGGTCCTTGGGACCAGAGATACCGAACCATGTGATGACGTCGACCGACGGGAACCCTACCTCCTTGGTTGTAGGTACATCTGGCATAGACGCCAGCCTCTTATCTCCAGTGACTGCAAGGGCCTTGACAATGCCCGAGCTCTGCAGAGGAATCACACTGGCAGCGCCGTCACTCGCAAGCATGATGTGACCCCCACCCACCGCTGTCACCGCAGGTCCAGTACCAGGAAAGCCGACCGGTTTGGTCTTTGTGATATCGACCCCCCCTGCCAACAAGAGCTTCATAATGGTCAAGTCGGCAGTTGCCGTACCACCCAGCCTTCCCCATGTGAAAGAAGACGGATCTTTCTTAGCAGCCTCTATGACATCCTTGAGCGAGTTCCATGGGGATTTTCCATTAGCCACGATTACCATTGGCCCTTCGACCATCATCGGTCCGTAAGTCCTGTCACCAAGCTTGTAAGGAAGATCCTTCACCATTGTCTGCAATGAACTCGTAGTGTTTAGCTCCTGTAATAGAATGTAGCCATCGGCACGCGCATTAAGAACTGATAGGACAGCGGGGATTTGGTTGCCGCCCGGCTTGTTAACAATATTAATTGGGACGTCGAGCTGCGCAGAAAGGTACTTGCCCATGATTCGGGCCACAGCATCTGAGCCCCCGCCGGGTGAAAAGGCTACCACAAGCTCAATGGCTTTCGTTGGATACTTTGCTTGCGCAAAAAGAGCCATTTCGGGCCTTAGTAAAGCAATCCCTAATCCAGCCAATACCCCTAAAAAGATACATTTTTTTCTAATCATCTCTATTACCTCCTTTCCTATTGATTTTGTGTTGATCTCCAATCGAATCGGACGTTTTCCCCAAAAAAAATCCTTGTCAACGCCGTTCTTAATCTTCCGAAAGTTCGGTTTTTTCACAAAGCCCACTCAGCCACAGGTGGACCAATTGCCTCCAAGTCGATTTCTCCGCCCACTCCTGGCTGGAGATCGAGTGTACCGTAGCCTTTGTCAATTTTTACGCCTACAGGGACAAGTTTCTCGTGATCAATGAGCAGTGTGTGCTGAGCGAACCCACAACCAAAGATGTTTTCCCAGGCACTAGCAAAGGTGTAGGTCGCTGTATTCCCGAGCCGACTCATGCACATATCGTCTACCCGGAAGGGCACCCCTACAGACTCAGCGTAAGTAGCAATTTGCATAGCCGGGAGAAAGCCACCGACTTTGACGAGTTTAATTGAGAGCGCATCAGCGGAATCCGCCTCTATGATCTGCACCACATCGGCAAGAGATTTGACCTGCTCGTCGGCAATGATTGGAATCCGACTGTGCCGACGAACCTCTGCCATTTGGGCTAGACCATTGACAGGTTGCTCCATGTAAATATTTGCTGGCTCGAGAGCTGAGAGGAAACGGATGCTATCATGCACGCTCCCCCTTCGATTGGCGTCGATGATGAGAACACTGCCTGGCGCAACGTTCGCTTGAATGGTTTCGATCCTTTTTATATCTGCCAGTGGATCACTCTCTACCTTGACCTCAAAGATACGGTAACCGGCATCACTGAATTTACGAGCATAAGTGGCAATCTCATCAAGCGGCTTAATTGGAAGGAGATGCTGGGTAGCCACTCTCTCATGAACTAGGCCTCCTAAAAGGATTGGAAGAGGAACACCAAAAACCTTGGCCACGAGATCATGACAAGCAATGTCGATGCCAGCCTTGGCAGCAGGGTTACCAACCACCGCATCCATCCGTGTGTGGAGACGACGGAATTGTCGTGGATCGGTGCCTAACACGTTCGGCACAATGTAGTTTAGGGCAATAAGGATCCCTTCGGCCGACTCCCCTGAAAACCCTGGATTCCCTGTCGTCTCACTAATGCCGATGTAGTCGCATGCGAAGACACGTAAGATGACCGATTGCATGATCCTGTGTCGAGCAAAGGGCACAACGGTTTCTTCAATAAATGGAATTGATAGTCTGTAGGCTTCCACTCGTTCAATCTTCATTTACCTTTCCTCTCCTTCCTTTAGCTTGACATTGTCACATTTGAAAAAATAAACGAATTTTTCAAGCACATACAGGTTTAAAAAGAACATTTCAGCTTAAAAATCTACCGTTTCCCTTCAAACTTCCATGAATATCACCTCCTTTAAGAAACCTTCGCTGGCTTCTTGGTAATTTGGTAATAATGTTACCCCCCCCAAAAAAAAAGTCAAAGTTTTTTTTCAAAATTTTAGGAATTTTTTTTCGAGATTTACCTCCACATCGTTCATGCAAGAAAACCATTGTCTTTAAGCCAAATTTGCTTCTTTTGTAACCTACAATTACGAGAACGAAAGCGGTTAAGATGTTTCTTGTAAATCAACTCTGCAGCCTCTTCAAAGGAAAGCTTCTTTTTTGGCATGACGATCTTCAAAATCTCTACCGAATCTTTTAAGGTGAGCATTGGAGCCTTGGGAGCAAGTTTTCGTTTGAGGCGAAGCAAAAATAACATAGCCAGAAGCACCATTGCAGTGTGATGATGCCATCCCCTCCAGCCTGTAACCTGGTATTCATCAAGCCCTGCCAACCCTTTGGCATCTTGTAAAGAACGCTCTACGAAATAACGTCTGCTCTGCCACTCTGTTAGAATTTCAATGGGGGTGGAATCTTTTGCATTGGAAAAGGAGAATTTGGTATCAGATCCATCCAGTTCTTGGCGGATAAGCAACCAGACTTGTTGATCGCAGGGAATCTCATCCTCTATTCGCCATACCCTAAGGGCAGAAAACCGAATCCACAGCTCCCCTCTCTGGGTATCTCTTACCTTAAGGGTACGCCATATTATCTTATCGGAGGATAGCAGTTGCCTTACCTCAAGAGGTTCCCCTTGCAATACCTTCAGCTTAGTGGGGAGTCGTCCCCGGTTTCCCTCTCTGACTGGCAAACCTACTTCTGGGTATTCCAGGTAGACTCTGGTATTGCAGGGGATGTCTGCCACATATACAACATCGTTTTCTTCCAGTTGGGTCAAAAGCCAAGGTTGTTCACCATAATGAGCATCCATTCCCACAAACTCGAAGGGAATCCCCCTCTTCTTTGCCTTAAGAATCATTTCCAGACCCAACTCTGCCTTAGTACGAAGTTGTCGAGCCTCCATTGGTATACCTGCTTTTTCACACCGCCTGGGATCATTGATCTATTCAGCAGGCAAGTACAACCGGCGATCAATCAAGATAGCTCCAGTGGAGGTGCTATAGGCCAGAAATACCCCCACTTGACAGTTGTCCACCTTCCCTAGTGCTCCACAATACTGGCGGGCTACCCCCACGGATTCAGTCCCTTGCTTGGGAATCCCACTCTCATCCAGAATCCCTGCCTACCGCAGGCAGGAATGCCCCAGATACTTCATCTTGAGACAACAACTCCACTGCACGCTTTCCAATAGCCTCTATCAGAGGTTTATCTTCCCATGGAGAGTTAGATATAAAATGGGACAGAGACTGTTCATCCTCGTCTACAACCTCAACCGACATACGACTGCGTATACCGTTGATTCCGGACAGTCGTTCCGATTTAAGCCGGACACCTGTTCC
>JASEIE010000218.1 GCA_030024065.1 Thermodesulfobacteriota bacterium | reverse complement strand
CTGCTTTCGCAGGAATGACGTGCTTTGTTGTGATTAATGACGCTGTATATATTTCCTACTTTTTCGTTAGACGCGGTGCTATCCAGGAGGACTGCGCTGCGCCAGTAGTTGCCTGCACCAGGCGCCATGGATAGCAAATATCCTGTCCAAAATACCCGCCTTCGCTCAATCTGGGTGACCGGAATTTGTTAGTCGAAGACCACACCATATTTTTCAGAGAGAAGCCTTTTCATGAGCTGGGTCACCTCTGGGGAGCCTGAAACGCCTGGCCGATAACCTTTGGTGAGCGCAGGCCCATACAGCATAGGAATACCTGGGCTCTCTTTTTCCTTGTCCTCGAGAAACTTCGGGTCTTTCACCATTTCTGCAACTGCCTTCTTCCAAAGGTCAACGATTTGAGCTGGCGTACTTGGTGGAAGTACTATGGTCCTGCCAAAAGTACGGCTGCCCCCAACAATGACCTTGTATGCTTCCCACAAAGGCCCTGACGGATCCTTGCCATAGATCTGTCTGTACATCTCCAACACTGTGGGAATGTTGGACAAGCTGTTCTCCCTTACGATGTTTCCGTCGGCGTCCAGTAGCCCACTCTGAAACATCGGCACAGCCTCACCCTTGTCCACATAGGGCTTTACAGACGCAAAGTAGCTATCCGAGCCTGCACCACAGCAGTTAATCTCTCCTGTTAAAAAAGCAAGCCGTGCAGGCCCCTCCCCGTCATAGCCGAGCACCATCTTTTCAACTTTGATATCCAAAAGCTCCTTTGCGCAAATGAAAGCACCTGAGATGCCGCCCGTGGCAGCCATGTGGCCGAATACCAGGCCTTTGGCCGTCACGATGTCTTTGGGTTCCTTGATGAGGCCCGGCTTGCAATAGAAAACAATGCCACCTGAACATCCATAAATAGGGTGCATCTCCTCGAGCTTGTACACAGTTCCCTTGGGCCGCCATACGTTTGACGTTACGATGGTCGGATTCACGGTGAAGGACACCAAACCTCCGGGCGCGGCGGCGAACGCATAGTTCGAGGCAGTCAATCCGGCAGCCCCAGGCATATTTCTAACCACGAGCGAAGGCTTTCCAGGGAGATACTTCCGTAGGTGCCTGGATATCGTTCGTGTAAATAGATCCGTTCCCCCTCCAGCAGCCATCGGAACAACCATGGTGATAACCTTCCCCTCATAGTAAGGCTTTTCTGTCGGAGTTGCTGCGCTAGGTGCTACCTCGCAGCTGACAAACCCGCCAAACACCAGAACAAGAGGCAGAATTACTGTAAGTATGATGTGTCGCAGAACTAAATTGTTCATCTGGACCCTCCTTCGCTTATGAAGTAATGTTTGAGTGTTAGTAACATTTACTGTTCATTCACCTATCTCACCTGTTCAGTGTATAACACACCTCTCCCTGACAAGGCTCATGTTTTTTCAAGGTTAGGAATTACAAACTCAAGTCCAAGCTTTTTAAGGTCCTCTTTTGTCGGGATTCCTTCCTCATTCACACCAATGATCTGGTACCATTTATTGCGCACACTTAGGAACTCGTTTCGGTCCAGTATACGGGGTTTGCCGTACTTGGTATGAATGACCTCGTTAAAAAAGCGATCAGGTAACGTGTCGTCCCTGGTCGGCACATACCCCTCTCTGATCGAGTAGCATCTTTCCATGATGACAATTCGGCGAACCAGATTATCCCAGTCCCCCGCCTTCAAATCCCAGCCGGCGGCGGCATTCAGCATGTCGATCGCCCAATTGGCAAACGTTCCAAACACACTCCGAACCGGTTCCCTATGGAAAGTGCAGGCAGTCAATGAGTCGTAAGCTACCCTCTCAGGGCTGCCTCTCCCACCGTGAAGCTCCCCGCATGGGACAACAGCCAATGCGATAGCATCTGACATGGCGCCCCGAGGCTCAAAAGAGGTGATGGCAATGCCTTTATGGGTCATCGCATATTTCTCCGACCCTTTAGCAATTTTCTTCGGAGCGAATTTGAGCCCTTCAGCCAGAATATCCCCTATTCCCTCTCGATAGGCAATTTTCATTACCAGTTTGCAAATGGCCTCCAGGTTGCCCCAGGTTAAATCTATGCCACCAAGGTCGCTCTTCGTAACTATTCCTCTTTGATAGCATTCCATCATCCAGGCAACGACACCCGACACGTCCTCTCCATCAAGCCCCAGGTTGTCAATAAAGGGTGTGAGATAAACCTGCGTGTCAAAACCCGGAATGAGGACATTAGCATTCCAGCCGCCGGCGTTATCGTGGCGCATTTCGCCAGCACACGGACCCAGCGGTGGGTATCTCCTCATATAGGGGACTTTGCAACCGGTAGGACACAAACTGCAGCCATCATTCCAGATTTTGTATTGCTGCTCTAAACGTACCGGGTTGCTCAGGTCGCAGATCTCGTGCCAGCCTAGCTGTTTATTCTTGATACCTTCGCTCGCTTTATAGTAGCGCTCCGACATTGTGGTGGTATGCCCCCATCGGCGGTCTTCCGCCTTGAAAAGGCGTGCTTCACGAAAGAAGGTATTTATCATCTGGAACAGCTTGTCTGGACTAGCATATTTGGGAGGTCTGGTACCCCGTACTGCTATCGCCTTGAGGCTCTTGGATCCCATGATAGTGCCCATTCCAAGACGTGCTGCGTGATGGTAAAAATCATGGCTTATGGTTGCATTCCGAACCAGGTTCTCACCAGCAGGCCCTATGGTCGCTATTCTGAAATTCTGGTCGTCCAGCTCTGTCTTTAAGTCCTTCCTGAGAGCGTGTTGAGCTTCCAGGTTTAGCTTGCCCCATAGGTGGGAGGCATCCCTGATCTCTACCTTGTCATCCTTGATATAAAGGTACACCGGTTTATCTGCCTTGCCTCTGACAAGAAGGCCGGCATTGTATCCGGCATGTATGAGCTCAATGGCGAAATGCCCGTTCATGTTGGATTCACCGCGCAACAAGGTCAGTGGGGACTTGGCACTGACATTGACCACAGAACCAGCCAGACCGGTCATTGGACCCACTCCAAAATAGAGAATATTTTCCGGACTGATTGGGTCCACACCCTGGGGTACCATGTCCCATAGCAGTTTGGCTCCCATCCCCCGGCCACCAAGGTACTTCCGCATATCTTCGGTTACATCAAGCAGATTCACCGTCTCACTGGTCAAATCTACTTGCAACAAGTTAAACTTTTGCTCTGCCATTTTATTCCCTCCAAATCTCCTCTGGCGGTCTTTGTATTTTATCTATGGCAAGCGGATAAAGCCTCCTGGAAAGACATTCAGCCTTTTCATCAGGATGGATACGCTCAAGATGTTGTGGAAACAGAGGCGCCATGAATTCCAAGGCATAAGAGGGACAGATTTCCACACACTGGGGTTTTCTCTCCCCATCTTTCTCACACAGGTCGCAGACCATGGAGGTGTCGTATTCCGGGGGGTAGAAACGAGGAACACTGGCCGGGCAGGCCTCCTGACAGGCGGCGCACCCGGATCCGAGACACCTATCCGCATCGACCTTCATGCGATGAAACTTATCATCATAGTAGATGACTGGCGGAGAAACAGGACAGGCCTTTTGACACTCACGTTCTTCTTCCCGACATTGAACACAAACGTTCTGGACCGACTTGGGGAGGGGGGTCAGGTAGCGATAAATTCTTATTCTGGATAGCTCCCTGTTCATGACTCCGTGATGGTACATGGCACAGGCTATCTCACACATTCCGCATCCAATACAAAGGTCCCACCTCGTCTGGATATAGGCAGTCCCTTCTGGAAAAGGTATATTCTCGACTCCCCATCCGTTTTCCCCTGGTGACTTTTTTATTCCGTTCACTTGTTGATACCTCCTCAAAAGGATTTATGCCAGGCCACGTTTTGAAAATCCGCTAAGGGTTGTTTCCATTACCCCAGCATATGGTAGTCCCCCGCCTGACACTTAGATAATCAATCCGTACAGAATGTCAAGATGCAGTCATACAAGATTCTCAACACAATATCAATTAACCTCTCTTCTACTCATCAGCACCCTTAACATTCGGATCGGTCTTGACGTTCACGCAGGCAGGAAGGCCCGAAGCAAAGGCCCTCTGCAACGCAGGTCGGATGTCTTCGGGTCTCTCCACCCACTCCCCATGCCCCCCCAGATCTTCCACGAGCTTCTCATATCGCGTCCACCCTAACTGGGCGCCAATTTCTCTGCCGAAGAGACGATGCTGCCGACGCTTGACTGTCCCCCAGCAGCCGTTGTTCGCCACAACAACCACAATAGGAATACGATGCCTCACCGCCGTATCAAATTCCATCCCATTAATGCAAAATGACCCGTCTCCGTTGTAAGTCAGTACCCGGTGAGCAGGCTTAGCCAGCTTTGCCGCTATACCGAATGGTATCCCAGACCCCAGGCATGACATCGGGTGATGGTCCAATAGGTGACCCGGATAATAGCTCCTGAAGTACGAACGCACCAATCCCCCTGTCTCACCTCCATCGGCTGTAAGAATTGCCTTCCGGTCTAAAAAATTGGAGACCTCCTTAAGCAATCTGCAGGGATGAATAGGCACTGCGTCAGACTTGGCACCAACCTCAAATGCCTCCCTCCACTTCTTGTACTGGGTCTGACATTCTTGAACCCAAGGCAATTCTTTCCTCCCCTTGCACCTGTCTCTGGCCTCTTCCACCATCCCCTTCAACACTAACTTCGCATCCCCAACAATAGCCACTTCGATCGACCTGTTTTCACCGATCATATGGGCATCAATATCCACCTGAATGACCGTGGCCTTCTCGTCCATGACAGGAGGTCGTCCGAACCCCAAGTCCTTGTCGAACCTAATACCAACCGCCAGCATCACGTCTGCCTGTTTTCCGCATACAAGGCTCGGCCCCACGGATAGTGGGTGATCCTCAGGAATAGTTCCCCTTCCTTTGTCTCTCAGGATAAAGGGAAGCTTTACCATTTCAACTAATTCCTGAAGCTCACTACCAACCTGAGAACACCATAGTCCGCTTCCACCAATGAAAAGAGGCCGCTTCGCAGAAAGTAAGAGCTCGACGGCCTTCTGGATCGCCTTTGTGTCGCCCTGTGGCCTGGTCTCGGTTCGATACTTCTCCGGATACACGATTTTATCCGAATCCACTTTCCTTTCCATGACGTCTTGCGGTATATCCAGATAGACAGGGCCAGGCCGACCGCTCGTGGCATGCCTGAATGCCATGCTGATATATTCTGGGATCCTGTGGGTTTCGTAGACCGTGCGAGCCCATTTGGTAATGGGCTTCATCAACGAAAGTTGATCCATCTCCTGCAAAGCTCCCATATCCAGCCGGTTCACCGGACTCCTCCCTGATAGAGCTATGATGGGACTGGATTCGCCATTGACAATCCCGCTCACCATCGCTACAACACCGGGTGCGCCTGTTACGGCTACGACGCCGGGTTTCCCCGTAACCCTCGACCAGCCATCTGCCATGTTGGTCGCTGCCTGTTCGTGACGAGTGTCTATGATCTTGATCCCCCCGTCTATGCAAGCATCATAGATGCAGTCTATACCGTGGCCGGGCAGGGAGAATAGGAACTGTACTCCTTCGTTCTTCAGACTTCTGACCACTAACTCACCTCCATGAACTTGTGGCATGCTTTCTCCTCCTTAGATGTAGAATACCGCCGAAGATGGTGTCAGCACTTAATGTCTATTCGCTAATCGAATCTCATATCGTATTTTTCAATTAACGTCTTCTTCAGAAACTGAGCTAAATCAGGAGAAGCTCCCACGGCAGCTGAATAATTCCGAACAAGTGCATCGCCCACATAATGAGTACCCCCTGGGTTTGCCACTTCTATCTCGCTTTGAAAGTTTGCATCATTCACCATCTGTATCGCTGCCTTCCTTAGAACATCGATGATGTCTGCCGGTACTTTTGGTGGAAACACAATAGCCCTGGCATAAGTACATGTTGCGACTTGGGTTTTATACGCTTCAAAAACAATCCCGGAAGGTGGCTTACCATAGATCTGCTGATAGAGCTCTGGCACTGAGGGAACATCCGGTGCTGCTTTCGGGCTCGATCTTACAATGTTTCCACTGCCGCCCGTTTCCCCGCTCTGAAAGACTGGAATAATCTCACCCCGTTCTATATAAGGTTTGATGGCGGCATTATAACCGAAGGTGGTCTCTCCAATCATGTTTATCTCTCCAGCCAGAAAAGCAAGCCGGGATGCAGCAGATCCACCATACCCCCATACAAATCTTTCAATGGGAATTCCCAGAAGCTCCTTTGCCCAGACGAAGTTGCCACCGATACCACTGGTAGGAGACTCATGGCCGAAGACCAACCCCTTGGCGTTGACTATCTCTTTGGGCTCCTTGATCATGCCTCTCCTGACAAAGTACACACGACCTATTGAACCTGCATAGATCGGAAGCATTTCATCCAATTTGTAGACAGTACCCTTTGGCCGGAGCTGGCTGTTTAAAATGTTTCCTCCGCCCGTAATCAGGCAGGTTAAACCGTTGGGCTTCGCAGCCCACACATAATTTGCTCCTATCAACTGCCCACCACCAGCGATATTTCGAATCACGCACACAGGTTTTCCAGGTATATACTTCGGCAAATGTCTAGACGCCAACCGTGCGAATACATCCGTTCCTCCCCCAGCGCTGTCAGCAACTACAAAGGTGATCACTTTCCCCTGGAAGTAAGGGGCGGCTCTTGCCTCTCCCAGCAGGGGAAGTAGGAAAGCCAAAGCAATGATGATGAAGAGGTATTTTCCGCTTAGGAGCCGTTGCAAAATAACTTGAACAACTTTACTACTTCGACCTCTTGAT
>JASEIE010000217.1 GCA_030024065.1 Thermodesulfobacteriota bacterium | reverse complement strand
GCTCCGAATTCTCCGGGTGGCCTCAGAATCCCATAGGCGATCGCCTCACTGAAGCCAACGATCATCAATCCACCTTCCTGATGGACCCGCTCGCCGATCTTTTGAAGATCTTCGATCACACCGAAGAAGTTTGGATTTTGAACGACGACCGCGCTCACATCCTGATCGAGAAATTGGGTCAGGACTTTCTCATCCGTTCTCCCCTCCCCCTTCAGATACGGGATCAGAACGATCTCCTGCTCTTCGGGGTCGATGTAGGTCTGGATGACCTCCCGATATTCAGGGTGGATGGTTTGTGAAAGCAGGACCTTCTTCCTCCTTGTGATTCGGTGAGCCATCAAAACCGCTTCGGCTAAACTCGACGCACCGTCATACATCGAGGCATTCGACACCTCCATACCGGTTAACTGACAAATCAATGTCTGAAATTCAAAAATGGCCTGAAGCGTCCCCTGACTGATCTCTGGCTGATAAGGGGTGTAAGCGGTGTAGAATTCAGAGCGGGAAGTGAGGTGGGAAACGACAATCGGAATGAAATGGTGATAAGCCCCTCCGCCGAGAAAACTGGAAAAAATTGGGCTCTGGAGACCCTGAATATGGCGAATGAGGTCAGGTTCGGAAAAAGGTCCGGGGAGGTTTAAGGGCTTTGAAAATCTGTACTCTTCGGGGATGTATCCGAAGAGATCCTCTACGCTCCTTACACCAATCGCTTCGAGCATCTTTCGGACATCCTCTTCGGTATTGGGGATGTAGCGGAGGTAATCTTTCATTTAGGATTCCTCTAAAAAAGTCCCCTGGTAGGCCTTGGAGGAAAGAAGTTCTTTTAATTCCTCCGTATCCTTTAACTCCATTTTAATAAGCCATCCCTTGCCATAGGGATCGGTATTGATGAATTCGGGATGATCCTTCAGATCCAAATTCTTCTCCACCATCTTTCCGGTAACCGGCGAAAAGATATCGGCAACCGTCTTTACTGACTCAACGACACCGATGCTTTCCCCCTTTTTAAATTCAGATCCGATCTCCGGAAGGTCCACATAGACGATATCCTTCAACTGACTCTGGGCATAATCGGTGATCCCGATCGTGACCTGACCTCCTTCGTCTCTCACCCATTCGTGATCCTCGGAGTAAAGCAATTCTTCGGGAAATTCCATTCTATTTCTCCTTGACCCTATTTCTAAAATCCCTCCTCTCCTCCCTTTATTAAAGGGAGGAGAATAATTGATCCCCCTTTTATAAAGGGGGATTAATCTTTACAAAACACCCGTCCCAGATAGTCACACAGAACTTCGTGAGTGCCGCCGCCATAAAGCAGGAATTTGGCATCTCTCCAGAATCGCTGTGGAGGATATTCACTGCAGAAGGCGTTTCCACCGTAAATCCTCATTGCCTCTTCAACGGCATACATACACATCTCCGTGGCATGATACTTGGCCAGCATGCACTCGTTTGTACAGGGGATATTGCTCTGAATCATCCAGGCACATTTGTAGAGGTAGGTTCGCGAAGCCTCATACCAGGCCCAGTACTTGGCAAATTTTTCACGGATCAACTGATATTTGCTGATGGGATTTCCAAAGGCGATCCGGTTATTGGCATACTGTCTTGCATCCTCCATTGATTCTTTGGCAATGGCCAAGGCATTCATTCCGGTCATGACCCGGACTTCGTTCAATATTTCTCCCGCATATTGAACCCCTTTGCCGACTTCCTCGCCCAGGAAGTTCTCGTCGGGGATGAAGACATTGTCCAGGACAAGCTCACCCGTCACCGAACATCGGGAGCCCAATTTGTGGAGTCTCTGGCCGGGAACGAAACCATCGCGATTCTCCGTCTTCTTTTCAACAAGGTAGAAGTTGAGACCCTTGAGACCCAGTTTGGGGTCGACCGTGGCCATGATCGTTGCAAATTCAGCAATGGGCCCGTTCGTCACCCACTGCTTTCTCCCATTGATTCTCCAGCCACCGTCTACTTTGGTGGCCAGAGTTCTTGTCCCGCCGAGGTCAGAGCCTGACTGGTCTTCGGTAAAGCAGATGGTGCCGATCTTCTCACCCTTGATGGCGGGCACAAGAATCCTCTGTTTGATCTCTTCGTTGCCAAACCTGCCGATGAAGTAAGTTCCCATCAGGATCTGCATGATCGCCGCCATGGCAAACCCGCAGGACCCTCTTGCCAGTTCTTCATAGAAGATCATCTGTTCGATGGTGTCCGTTCCCATTCCTCCGTACTTCTCATCATGCCTCAAGCCCAGATATCCAAGAGCAGCGAATTCCTTCCAGAGGTCCCAGGGGAATTCTTCCTTTTCGTCCAACTCCTTCACCTTAGGCATGATCAGACGGTTCACCGCATCCCGGACGGTCTGTCTGAAGAAATCATGTTCCTCCGTAAAAGCGAAATCAAGGCCCATAAATTGCTCCTTTCGACGCAATAGTTCGGAGTAATTAGTTCGGGGTGTTGAGTTGGAATTTTTTGTCATTAACTCCGAACTCCGAACTCTAAACTTTCTTCAAATAATATTCTTCTCCTTGAATTCTTTTAACTGATCCGCACTGTATCCCAGGAGCCCGCCGTATATCTCCTCATTGTGTTCCCCGAATCGGGGAGGGAAGCTGAGCATCCGGTTCACTGCTTTCAGATAAGCGTTATTGAAAGGAGGAGGGGCAATGGTGATCTCGAGTCCCGTTTTCGGATCTTTACTTTGAATCAAGTTCGGTTTGACCAAGGGATCCTCGACGACCTCTTCGATCATGTTGACTCTGGAGATGGCAATGGTCGCCTTATTAAAGATATCGATCAGCTCTTCAGTCGTCAATTTTCGGGTAATGGCATTGATCGAATGATTCAAATTGTCCACATCTGCAATCCGGCCGGCATTTCGTTCGTATTCCTTTTTGTAGAGCGATTCAAATCCAGGAATCTTTGTCATCGTCTCCCATTGTTTATCGTTTCCTACCGCAATATAGGCATAGCCATTTTTTGTCTCATAAACGGAGACAGGAGCAAAGAATTCATGCGTATTTCCCCTTCGGGTGACTTTTTTCTTGAAAGTGACGGTATGGGTGATGGGCTGGGTAAGCCAGGAGACCGTGCTTTCGAACATGGAAAGATCGATACGACTTCCTTGTCCAGTGACCGCTCTCTTAAAGAGAGCCTTCATCAATAAACCATACCCATGTTCGCTGGCCCCCATATCCGGAAGAGGGATTCCCATCACCTGAGGACTTCCCCCTTTTTCTCCGGTCAGTTCCATCAACCCCCCTCTTGCCTGAAGTACAGGATCGTAGGCCGCCTCATTGCTTTGGGGGCCGAAACCGGTCATCCCGAGCCAGATGATATCCTCCTTAATCTTTTTAAGCATCTCATATTCAATCCCAAGTTTAGGGTAATTTCTTGGGAGCTGGTTGGTTGAAAAGATATCCACCTTCAGCTTGAGGATGAGTTCCTTCAAAATCTTCCGCCCCTCCGGGGTTCCCAGATCGAGCGTCAGAGCCTTTTTCCCCGCATTGATGGAGAGATAATAGGAGAACATCCGATCCTCCTTCAGGACATCATCCCCGACCCTCCGATTCGGATCGCCGTAGATGGGATGTTCCAGACGGACCACGTTGGCTCCATCTTCAGTCAGACGAAGGGTTAAGTAGGGAAGGACCGTTGCTTGCTCCAGACTCAAAACAGTAATATTTTTAAAAAGATTCGCTTCTTCCATCCCTGCCACCTCCCAGGCGAATTTTTGGATACTGTATACAGAAAATGTTATATCGCTACCCCACCAGCTTTGTCAAGGATTTTAGAAGGAGATGTTAAAGGCTTCAACTCATTTTTCGCTTTAATTTCTCGGTGAGGTCGGAGAAACTTTCATATTCGATGCGTTGCAATTTTTTTATTATCTCAGGAAGGGATGTTCCTTTCTTACAAATAATAGTGACCTGTTTTCCTATGCCGAGGGCCATCCCGATTTCCATAAAGGTCTCAGCCGTTTCAGGACTTAAAAGGTCGTAGATTCCAAATCTTGCACGTTTGATCTGGTCAATACGGTGTTCAGGGGATTCCCCTTTACGGAGGGCTTCATCACCATGAATCGGGTTCAATTGGCTTCCCTCAAAGGCCGATTCAATGGCCTTTTTCATTTCAGGGTCTTTGATTCCGGAAGAGAGGAAATATTCTCCTGTGAGGGAAACCTCAACGGTTTGCGGCGTCGTTTGGATCTTCTTAAAGAGGGTTCGATCCAATATCAACTCTTTGACCGCTGCCTGAAGGATGTTTTTTACATTCTCCAGATCCCTTTTATAGCGTGCGGAATTGATCTTATCGATCTCAGGCGAGGCAAAGGCCTTGACACTCATCTCCCGGAACCGAAGGGCTAAGAAGCTTTGATAATGGATGGATTTGGAACTGAAGATCTTCTCCAGAATGGACTTGGTTTCATTGTGCCAATGCGTAAAGGCGTCATGATCAGGATGAAGACCTGCCAGTCCTTCCACCCGGGTTAACTGCTCTTTGATCAGATCGATCGGGTCCCTTTCGGCCATGTCATGCTCTCCGTCTGATTATCTATTCAGCGGAAAGATAGCAGTGGATAAGGGGAATGTCAAATGTTTTGCCGAATAAATATTTGTCAAATTCGATAGATTTCTTGACTTTATTTTTATAAAGTGTATTATTTTGAGACATGGACTGGGCAAAAGAACCTGAACTCAGTTTTGATCCATCCATTCACCAAAAAGACCTTTGTCTGGCTTGGACGAAATTTATTGAAACCGGTGAGATTGAAGGAGATATTGTTCCATCCTATATTGCCGAATCCTGGAAGAGGAGTAGAGAGAGGAATTTAGACCCTTTCCATTTTTCACCATCAGCCTATCTCGATCCAGAAATTTACGAAAAAAAGAGATCAGAACAACAATATCTCACCTCCATTGCTAAACCATTTATGGAGAATATTTATCGCTCTCTGGAGCAAAGTCGTTATCTCGTCGTTCTTTATAATTCAGAAGGTTATCATTTATTGAGGATCGGTCAGAGGGCTGATTTTGAACGATCAAGTCAATTTACCATACGTGAGGGGCTTTGCTTTGGAGAGGAGAAAGTTGGCACTTGCGGGTTTTCTTTAGTCAAATGGTTGAAGAAGCCGATTCAAATTATAGGTTGCGAACATTATTCAGCCCTCCTTCATTATGTGGTAGGTTCTTATGCCCCCATCAATGATCCAATTCGGGGGGATTTAATAGGGGTGCTTGGTGTCACTGGGGCGAGGACCATACCTAACCCTCACACCTTAGGAATCGCGATTGCGGCCAGTACAGCCATTGAGAACTATATCAAGCTGGATCATGCCAGAAAGATCCTTTCTGTTTATGGAAAGGCCCTTCAGACCACAATGGATTCTTTAGCCGATGGGATTGTCCTCATTGATAGTGGGGGAAGAATCTATGAGATCAATACTTCGGCCAAAGAGATTTTTGGACTGACAAATGCGGAGGTGAAGGGAAGGCATATCTCTGATGTCCATCCTCTCGCTGATCTGGAAAGTCTGATCATGAATGTCCTGAGGTATCAGGATCGGGAGGGTCAGGAAATAGATATTCATATACAGAATCAAGTTTATTTAACCAAGATCCAATTTGCCCGGGGTGAAAAAGATGATGTCCAAGGAGTTATCGTCCAGTTAAAAAATTTAAAAAACCTTTCGCAGATCGTTTATCATCTAACTGGAGGCTATACCCAATTTACCTTCGATACGATGATTGGGTCGAGCCCAAAAAGTCTTGAGATCAAAGCCCTTGCTCGGTTAGCAGCACAGTCCGATACCAGTATCATCATTGAAGGCGAGAGCGGAACAGGGAAAGAAGTACTGGCTCAGGCAATCCACAACGCAAGTCCCAGAGCCAAAGAGCCTTTTGTGGTCATCAATTGCTCCGCTATACCATCCGAGTTGATGGAATCCATTCTATTCGGTCACGAAAAGGGGGCTTTCACAGGGGCCACCCATACCCATATCGGGAAGTTTGAGTTGGCCGACCGCGGGACTGTTTTTCTTGACGAGATTGCAGAAATGCCATTGAATATGCAAGCCAAACTCCTGAGGGTCTTGGAAGAGCATAAGGTTGAACGTGTGGGAGGTAAAAAATCTATTAGCATTAATTTAAGAGTGATCACTGCCACCAATCGGGACCTGGCGAAAGAGATTAAAGAAAATCGATTTCGAGAAGATCTATTCTATCGGCTCAATGTCTTCCGGATTAAACTTCCACCGTTGAGGGAGAGAAAACAGGAGATTTACGAACTAGTGCCAATTTTTGTCCAGCAAATCAGTTCTCTCTTGAATAAGAGAGTGGAAAAGGTCTCTAACGAGTATTATAAAATTTTGGTGGATTACGATTGGCCGGGGAACATTCGAGAATTAAGGAATGCAGTCCAATATTCGATCGCAACCCTAGACGGCCCAATTCTTTTGGAGAAACACCTGGCCGGTTTTTTCAATCAAGTCTCCCAGCAGATCAAGAAAGAGGAAAGGCTCTGGCCGATCAACACCCCCTTTCCCTCAAAACTTTCAGACTTAGAGAAAATCGCAATTCAAAATTCACTTCTTTTAGCAAAAGGGAACAAAATGAAGGCCGCAAAGTTATTAGGAATCGGTCGAGCCACCCTTCACAGAAAACTAAAAAACATAAATTAGCCCCCAATTTACGTTCCATTCAGATACAATATGTTTCATTATGAAACAACTAATCTGAAATAGTCTCACTTTGAGACAAATTAACTCATCGCAGAATCTCCCTCCTGATCCGTAAGCCATCGATAATTTATGAGAAGTTGTCAGATTATCTTGCTTCTTCCCTTTGGCATATTCCTTGCTCCTTAATTTAACTGTGATTCAGACAGTAAGACTATAGACCTCAC
>JASEIE010000216.1 GCA_030024065.1 Thermodesulfobacteriota bacterium | reverse complement strand
ATATCAACAAGAAGGCTTGACGCGTTCCAAAGCTCTTATTCGAGAAGCACAGATAAAAGCGATGCCTCGGTCCAAGAAAGAGGAAATCATCTTTAGTGAACATTGTGCCTAACCATTCATTCCAGCCGTCGCAGGCCTTCGGCCCGCGTGGCTGAATCTCGCGTTATAATAGCTTTCAATAGGAAATCATCGATTCCTTACACAATCCAATTTTCAAACTTTGTAGGTGTAATCGGCAGTCAGGAGTTAACCTGACAGTTTCTGTTAAATTAAAATTTAGTTCTCACTTTATTTGGCTTTGGTTAATTCCTTTAGGGCCTCTTCATAAGTCTGGTAGGTTTTTGAATCGAACAGGACAAAGCGGGCGAGTTTGATTTCGGGATGGTCCTCCAAATAATCCATGACTGTCTTTAAAGCAATACGGGATGCTTCCTCCACAGGATAGCCATAGATTCCCGTGCTGATGGAAGGAAATGCAACTGAAGCGATCTTGTTTTGAATACAGAGCTCCAAGCTCTTTCGATAGGCGCTCGACAAGAGTTCTGCATCCTTGGGTGAACCGGAATAGATAGGACCAACTGCATGGATCACATATTTTGACTTCAGGGTTCCTCCACCCGTAATGACCGCCGACCCCGTGGGACAACCAGTATATTTTGCCTTCAATTCAGCCATGATCGCAGGTCCACCTGCCCTATGGATGGCGCCATCCACTCCGCCCCCTCCTGCGAGGCGAGAATTGGCGGCATTTCCTATGGCCTCGGTATCCTGCTGGGTAATGTCTCCCTGGACCACTTCTAAAACAGATTGATGAGCCATTTCCTTCATTGACCTTTTCTCCTTTCTCTGGTCTCGATTTATCCATATCAGAAAGGATTGACTTCGTCAATATTGGAGGATATGGTGTAAGGCGATGAAAACGATTTACTATGGCTGGATCATTGTCGGAGTAGGGGTTCTCGTCAAGATGGCAGGCCTGGGGTTTGGACGTTTTGCCTACCCCATGCTTCTTCCCAGTATGAGGGAATCCCTTCAGTTCAACTACACCGAGATGGGACTCCTGAGCGGATCGATTCTTCTGGGATACCTTCTTTTCTCATTGATCGGGGGAGTTCTGGCGACGCGGTTCGGTTCTAAAAAAATTGTGATCGCCTCCCTGCTCTGTGGATCGATCTCCATGCTCTCCATCGGCAGATTGTCGGGATTTATTCCTCTCCTCTTCTTTACTTTCGTAATGGGAGGGGGAGGTGGAGGGGCTCACATTTCGATGACCACTCTCCCCATGGCATGGTTTGAAAAACGAAGACTGGGTAAGGCCCTGGGGATTGTGACGGGCGGGACAGGAGTCGGTGTCGTGATCACAGGCCTCCTGCTTCCCTACCTTCTGTTCACTTTAGGAGGGGAGGCATGGAGGCAGTGCTGGTTCCTTCTGTCCTTGATTACTTTTCTGGTTGCCATTGCCTCATTGGTTTTATTGAAAGAGAAACCCTCTCAGACCAATTCGCATTCTTCCCATCTAATTGGGAGGCTTGAGCCTTTCCCTTCCAGTTCAAAAGGAAGCGGGGTCACCCTTAGAACCATTTTTCTCATCTATTTCATCTTTGGATTTGCCTATAATATTTATGTCACCTATTTTGTCGCCTTTACCATTGAAGAAATCGGGTTGCCAGGAAAAGTCGCCGGGATTATCTGGGCGATCTTTGGATGGATGTGTTTGGTGAGTGGGTTGATATGGGGATTCCTTTCTGACCGTCTGGGCAGAAGGGAGGCCCTGCTATGGAACAATGGCCTGATTTCATTGTCAGTATTGATTCCCCTGCTGTTTGATCAAACCTTTCTTCTCGGCCTCTCAACCTTTCTTTTTGGAGTGACTTTTTTAGGAACGGTCACTGTCATTGCAGCATCCATTGGAGATCAGGTGGCTGAGAAAAGGGCTTCAGTCTATGGGTTGGTCACCTTAATCCATGGCATTGGGCAGTTTTTAGGGACAACTTCGGGGGATATTTAAGGATTTTAAGATTTTTTATCTTGTATGCCTCCTTTGACCGCTTTGGGACCCGAATCCATCGGGCAAGGCGGAGCTTGTATAAGCTCCATTTCGATTATAAAGCCCAGGTTAAGTGTGTTTCATTACGATACTGGAGATGATGTTGGCGGCTTCATCCCCGCGATCCGCAGCGTTACTGAGATGGCGGTAGATTTCACGCATCTTGAGCATGTAGACCGTATCCGTCCCTTTGAAGAGATTGGCCAGAGCTAAATGGTAAGCCTTCTCCATCTGGTTTTCATAGGTCTTTGCCTTCAGCGCATGTTCGGAAGCGATCTTCGGGTAGTCTTTTAAAATTTTAACAGCATCATTTAACTCTCTAGCCGCCTTCCGGAGGATGTTGACCATCTCTTTGATGTGGTGGTCTCCTTTGACTTCGTAAATCTCCATCTCATCGACGGTCGTATTCGCATAGTCAACGACATCATCGATGGCCCGGGAGAGGGCATAAATGTCCTCTCTATCCAGGGGGGTGATGAAGGTTTTGTCCAGTTCTTCAATCAATATCCGTCTCAACTCATCTCCCTCCCGTTCGATATTTCGAACGAGATTCGCTTTTTCCTTGGTTCCATTCTCTGCAAAGTTCCATAGGGCCTCCAGCCCCTCCATCGTCTTCGAGGATTGCCGGTAGAGTAAATCGAAGAATCGGCTTTCGCTACCGGAAAACAGCTTCTTGCTTTTAAGGAAATTCCATACCATGACTTTCTCCTTTTTCGTCAAAAATGGAGATGGATTATACGGATCAGAAAAAAGCTCAATCCGGCCATCACTGCTGAGGCCGGGATGGTAATGAACCAGGCCAGAATGATATTCTTAGCCACGCCCCAACGGACCGCAGAGATCCTCTGACCGGCGCCTACCCAAATAATACTGGCAGAGACGACATGTGTCGTTGACACTGGCCCTCCAAGCAGGGCCGCTCCAAGGATGACCGTTGCAGAGGAGGTCTGAGCACAGAAGGCATGGACTGACCTCAGACGATAAATTTTTGAGCCCAGGGTTTTAATGATCCGCCATCCGCCACTCGCTGTTCCTAAGGCAATGGCCGCTGCACAACTGGAAATCACCCAGAAAGGGATATGAAAGGTAGGAGAGATTCCGAGGATGACCAGGGACATCGTGATCAGACCCATCGATTTCTGAGCATCATTCGCCCCATGGCTGAGTGAAAGGGCAATAGAAGAGGGAATCTGCATACATTTGAAAAAACGATTTACTTCGGGTGTGGCATTTTGGGATAGGCGGAATGTGATTTTCAAAAAGAGTGTTCCAACGATTAAGCCCACCACTGGAGAGAGGATCAACACAGCGACGACATAGAAAATGCCATTCCATAGGATTTTGTCCGGCCCATAGGCTACGAGAACTGCTCCTACCATCCCGCCGATCAGTGCATGAGAAGAACTGGAGGGAAGTCCCCAGAACCAGGTGATGAGATTCCACGAAATTGCTCCGATCAGTGCAGCAATAATAAGGCTAATCGAGATATCAATGGTTCTTGTGTCAAAGGTGGAGATATCAATAATGCCTTTTCCGATTGTTTGGGCCACTGCAGTCCCGAAAAGGAAGGGGCCGATAAAATGGGCAAGGGCCGCAATGCCTAAGCCCATTCGAGGAGTCATGGCCCCGGTTGCAATGATGGTGGCGACCACATTGGCGGCATCGTGGAAGCCATTGGAATAATCGAAAAAAAGGGCAATACCGACGATGATGATGGTAAGTAATAATAACGAGGTTTCGATAGGGAACCTCCCTTAAGAAGATACAGTTTCGGGCCACTCAATTACTTGCTCAGACCGATAAAAAACACGCCAAGGAAAATCAAAACCGCCCCTAGCAATTTCTGCCTATCATATTCCTCCCGTAGCCAGAGGGTTCCATAGAGCACGGAAAAGAGGATGCTTGACTCGCGAAGGGCCACCACATAACTAAGCTTACTCATCTGCATGGCAAAGAGGACGAGCAGGTAAGTAAAGACAGTCAGAAAACCAACGGCCAAAATAGTACCCATGTTCTTCTCCCATTCCACCTTTAGCCACACTCGCTTCTTCACCAGGATGTAAGGAGTGAGGATGAACCAAGCCCCTACAAACATCAGGTAAACATACACCGGTGGGTAGACGTTGTTTACTCCTATTTTATCCACAAGAGAATAAGAGGCAATTGATCCTCCTGTACCGAGTGCCCAGCAAAAGGCCCTACCACGCAAAGCCAAGAAGGGTAAGAGAAACTTTCGTCTGGGGAAAAAAGATAGGTGAAGTAAGATACCAGAAATGATCAGAGTGATGCCGAGGATTCCTAGGGCAGAAAGTTGTTCCTTAATCAGACTCACCGCCAGGAAAGGAACAAGTAGCGTCCCTATCCCCCTTGCAAGGGGATAGACTACTGAAAGGTCTCCTAACTCGTAAGCCTCCCCCAGAAACCAGAAATACAAGGCATGCAAAATACTTGTTACAAAAACGCAGCCCCAACCGACTGGAGAAATGTTAGTCAGGGATAAAAAATAGAGAAACATGGGAAAATAAAGAATTAACGAAATCAGCATAGACAACCAGATGAAAGCGAGCTTTACTTGGCTCTTTTTTATTAGATAGTTCCAACTTGCGTGCAGAAAAGCAGCTGTGAGCACAATTCCCATAGCTATTCCACTCATAAGATCATTTACTCCTTAACTAACTCACATTGAATAAAGTGCACTTCACTAAACTCTAAAAAATCCAGGCGGTGATCTCCTGGGTGGTATAAAGAGGAATGAACATTCATTACGGTGGGAATAATTGCTTAGGCCATTGTGCCTATCCCGCCAAAGCCATCTATGCTTGACGTTTATTTTTTTGAATATATATGATCTATCATTTTAAAAAGATATCCAATAAGCTGAACAAATTGTGACAAACTTTTAAGGCCTCCTTCGGGCCAAAATGAATCTTAACTTTAAATAGCTTCAGATTATGGACATAACTTAGAATCTCTACAATATGAGTTACCGTATCGTACCCACGTAATGGGATGTTAACTGTTTTTTCCTAACTTCGGGGTTGCTATAGTCAGGTAGTAGCATAGGAGACACTCTATTAGTAATGATACCTGCCTCCTTAAGCTCCCTGTGATATATTCTAACATGATCAAGGGTTAACATTCCCTCTCTCGCTCTCTCCAATGCATACAAAGCAGCATTTTGGCCAGCTATCCTTCCGAAGAGGACGGCATCCAGAAGGGAATTTCCCATCAGTCGATTCTCCCCATGGACCCCACCCGTGACTTCTCCTCCAGCAAATAATCCTTGAATGGAGGTCTCACAATGACTATTATATTCAAGCCCTCCATTTTGGTAGTGAAGAGTGGGATAGACGAGCATGGGTTCTTTTGAGATATCGATTCCGAATCTTTTGAAAAGAATATATTTCCCAGGGAATTCTCTTTTCACCGCCCCCCCTCCCATAAGGGTTTCGATCATCAGAGAATCCAACCAGACGCCAATTTTTCCCCCAGGAGTCGGGACGCCTTTTCTTATCTCTGTGCATTCTCGAATGAAAGATGCCGATTCCACATCCCTCGGCTCCCGTTCATTTACGAATTGTTCTCCATCAATATTCACTATATTGGCCCCAGCCCCTCGAAACTTTTCTGAAATGAGCAGTCCTTCGGCTTGTTCAGGGAAAATAGCTCCTGTTGGATGATACTGTACTGCATGTAGAAAGCATAATCTTAGTCCTGCACGATATCCCAAAACCAATCCATCTCCAGTGGCACCATAGTGATTCGTGGTCATAGAACCCTGGATATGGAGCCTGCCCGAACCGCCTGTTGCTATGACAACAGCCTTTGCCTTGACAACAAAATATTCCTCTGTTTCTAAATTATATAAAACTGCCCCAGCACAATGTCCGTGTTCGTTCATTATCAACTCCACCGCTGGGGAAAATTCAAGAACTTTAATATCTTCGGGACGATTCCTAGCCTCTTCTCTCAGGGTCCTCATAATTTCAGCCCCTGTAATATCCGCCGCATAATGCATTCTTTTCCTGCAGGTACCCCCACCGTGGAGCGCTTTTAGCCTTCCTTCAGGGAACTTAGAAAACATCATGCCAAGATCCTCTAACCAGGCGATTACCTTTGGGGCCTCCATTACCATTGTGTAGACGAGCTCTGGTATATTACTAAAGTGACCACCTCCCATTGTATCCAAATAATGATAATAAGGCGAGTCCTTGAAATCTTTTGTGGCAGCTTGGATACCGCCTTCGGCCATCATGGTATTGGCATCTCCATGCCTCAATTTAGTAGCTATCAATACCTTCGCCCCATTCTCCTGAGCCATCAAAGCAGCGGCAGTTCCCGCACCCCCACCGCCAATAATAAGGATATCTGTCTCAAATTTGATCTTTGTCAGATCAATCGCATTAGGATCCACCCGACTCCTTGCCTCTAAGAGGTCTACGATTTCTGGTGAGATCGCATACCCCTTACTGGGCCCCACACGAATCTCCCTTTTTGACCCCTCTTTGGAATCAGGATGATATTTTCTTAACCATTCTTCCCTATCTTTCAAAGAGAGCATGGGGAATTCTTCTCCTCTTTTCTTCTTTTCAATTCGGGCAGGTCGTGTAGCTTCAACTCTTGATATTAACTTTTTTAATTCCAATGTATATCCCATTTTACTCTCCAATAGACCTTAGCTTACCTTATTATAAAATACTTGAAATACTTGAATTTATAACTCCGATTGGTCCAGTAGCGGAAACACTTGCTAAGGCGGGAAGTATTTTCCATTCACTTAGTACTACAGCGTTAGTTTTTTCTGGACAATGAAAATGGAATCTGTTATATCTATAACCGGGGCGTATGAAAGAGGCCACGGCGTTGG
>JASEIE010000215.1 GCA_030024065.1 Thermodesulfobacteriota bacterium | reverse complement strand
AGGGAAAGGTGGTAAAAATTAAAGGGAAGGGGAGCATGAGGAAGAGGCTTTTGGACATGGGAATGGTTCCTGGAACAGAAGTCCGGTTAAAGAAAGTAGCTCCCCTGGGAGATCCGTTGGAAGTTTTAATTAAAGGATATAACCTTTCTTTGAGGAAAAACGAGGCAAAGGAAATTGTAATTACGAGAGGTAAGGAATGATGATTCCGCTATCCCTGGCCCAAGAAGGCGAAAAACTTAAGGTTTTAAAAGTCCTTGGTCGCAGTGGTTTTGTAAAAAGGCTTATTGATATGGGAATTCGCCCTGGCATGGAGATTGAGGTCGTATCGACTTCAAAAACTGGCCCAATAGTGATCCGATTTGAGGGGCTGAGATTAGGGATAGGCTTTGGAATGACCAAAAATATTTTCGTAGAACCTCCCAGGTAATTTTTTTGATTGCTAAGTTAGATTATTCTAATTTAGTTTATTATTCTTATCTTTTGAATAGACCCTTAAAGGGGGGCTATTGGAGGCAGGGGGATGAAGGACCAATTGAAAACAGAAAGGATGAGGCCGATGTTTTCTGGGATGACAGAAATAGATAGGGGAATAAAGAATCCTGAGCTTCAACTGATTACAGTGGCGGTAGCCGGCAACCCAAATTCAGGGAAGTCAACCCTCATCAATGCAATTGCCGGAACAAGACTTTATGTAGGCAACTGGCCGGGCGTTACAGTGGAAAAGAAAGAGGCTGTGTTGGAATTTGAAGGGAGGAAGATCAAACTGATCGATCTCCCCGGCACATACAGCCTAAGCCCATATACGCAGGAGGAGATGATCGCGAGGGACCATCTTCTTCACGAGAAACCCGATGTGATCATCGATGTCGTTGACGCTACCAATCTTGAGAGAAACCTCTATCTCACGGTTCAGTTGATGGAACTGGGCATTCCCATGGTGATGGCTTTGAACATTTATGACGAGGCCGAGAGTAAAGGATATGAGATTGATACAAAGACGATGGAAAAGGTGCTGGGTATTAAGGTGATCCCTACGATATCAACCAAAAGGAAGGGGTTGGATGAACTGCTGAAGACCATCATAGAGGTTTTCAATGAATCACCGCAGTATATTCCAAAGCAATTGAATTATGGCGAAGATATAGAAACGGCCGCCGAAACCCTCCAGTTTCAGATTCATAGTGCCTATCCTGTCCTCGCAGAGAGGTATCCTTTGAGATGGTTAGCCTTCAAGCTCATGGAGGGGGACGAATATATCCATAAAGTGACCAAACCAAGGGGTATTGATTTAAGAATAAGCGATGCAATGAGCCACCTCAAAAAGGCACATGGAGAGGACATCGAATCCATGATGGCTGACGCACGATATGCTCATGCAACAGGACTTACCCACCAGGTATTGAAAAAGCCCGAGATCGGGAGCATGGAGTTAACGGAGAAGATAGACAAGATTGTTCTTAATAGATTTTTAGGTATTCCGGTATTCCTTGCTGCCATGTGGTTAATCTTTAAGCTGGCCTTTGATGTGTCCACTCCATTTGTTGACTGGATCGTCGCAATGATGTCTGGTCCCTTTAAAAGATGGACAGAGGCGCTACTTGGATTTATCAACGCGCCTGAATGGACGGTATCCCTTGCAACGGACGGCGTCATTTCAGGGGCTGGATTTGTCCTTGTGTTTGTGCCTGTCATCGGAATGATGATGCTCCTCATCACCTTTCTTGAGAGCAGTGGGTATATGGCGAGGGCTGCCTTTGTGATGGATAGGGTCATGCACACCCTTGGACTTCATGGTAAGTCTTTTATCCCCATGCTTTTAGGGTTTGGATGCAATGTCCCTTCTGTCTATGCTACGAGGATACTTGAAAATGAAAGGGACAAGAAACTTACGACACTCCTTGTGCCCCTGATGTCCTGCGGGGCGAGGTTGCCTGTGTATGTGGTCTTTATCGGCGCATTCTTTCAGCAAAAAGCGGGGACGGTTCTTTGGTCAATGTATGTGCTCGGCATTGTGGTAGCGATTCTGCTCGGCATTGTCTTAAGGAGGACTTTCTATAAAGGCGAATCCCCTATGTTTATCATGGAGCTTCCCCCTTACCGAATTCCGACCTTCAGAGATTTGATGATTCACACCTGGCAAAAACTGAGGCACTTTGTTGTAAAGGCAGGGACATATATTGTGGCTGTCTCCATACTGGTGTGGTTTATGCTCAATATCCCCTGGGGGGTTGAGAATAAAAAGGACTCTGCGCTGGGGATGATGGGGCAGGCCATCGCCCCTGTGTTTAAACCGCTTGGTTTTGGAAACTGGGAAGCGTCATCATCCCTGATATCAGGGGTTATTGCAAAAGAGATTGTCGTTGGGACAATGTCTGAGATTTATGCTCTGAAGACAGACGATGAAAAGAGAGAAGAAAGGCCGACATTTACGGATGACTTAAAAGAAGTAGGAGTGTCATTTCTAAATGCATCAAAAGATGCGGCGGTAAATGTCATTTCGGGATTGGGGATTGCGAGTATCACCGCTGAAGAGTCAGAAGAAGAAAAGGAAGAAAGGTCACCCTTGAGGCAGGCCATTCAGGGCGTCTTTACACCTTTAAGCGCCTATGCATTTATTGCTTTTGTCCTTCTGTATTGGCCCTGCGTCGTGGTTGGAATTGCCACAAGACAGGAATTCGGCACATGGAAGATATTCGGACAGGCTGTGCTGATCCATACCACGCTGGCATGGATTGTGGCATTTGTGATCTATCAGGGCGGAAGGGTATTGGGATTAGAATAACCCGAGGTGAATGATGGGAATAGGAGAAATAGTATTCGCAGGACTGATTGTTGCCGGTGCAGTATTCCTATTATATCGTTCCCTCTGGAAAAGCAGAGGGCATTGCCCCGGATGCGATCAATGCCAAATGGGGAGCAGGGTTAAAGAGAGAGTCGGAGAATGAATTAAAATATTGCGACAGTCAAACATGGGGAATCTAACAGTTTCATAAAAATTACCCGCGAGTGTGGAGGAGTGACATGTGCATTGCATTAATCGGAGGGATGGACAGGCTTGAAAGGCATTACATAAACGAGGCCAACAGATTCGATATTCAACTTAAGGTCTTCAGCAAATGGGAGAAAAACTTATCAAAAAAGATCAATTCACTTGACGCATTGATCGTATTTACGGATAAGGTATCCCATATGGCAAGGAAGGAGGCGAAGGATGTAGCAAGAAACAGGCAAATCCCAATTTTAATGTATCATTCGAGTGGGATACCAACATTTAGGAACTGCTTGGATTTTATCAGAAATCACAAGAAAGGAGCATAAAAAGATGAAAAGGAGCTTATTATTTTTCGTTTCAACGATTGCGTTGGTCCAAATTCTTTATTTATCCAATGGTTTTGCGGCCCATCCCCTTATTACCGATGACACAGGGACACAGGGCAAAAAGAAATTTCAGTTGGAGGTCAATAGTGAATTGACTTATGACAGAGAGAAAGAGGAAGGGGTGAGGATCAAAGAGACAGGCGGAGAGGTGGCAACGATCCTTTCCTATGGAATTCTGGACAATATCGATATCGTGCTGGGAGCGCCATTTCAATGGTTCAGAGTCAAGGAAGAACATGAGGAGACGAATAAATACAGAGCAAGCGGAATATCTGACTTATCGCTGGAACTCAAGTGGCGATTCTTCGAAAAAGACGGTCTGAGTGCTGCTTTGAAGCCTGGCATTACCCTCCCCACAGGAAACGAAAAGAAAAGACTGGGCAATGGCAGGCCCTCGTATGGCCTTACCCTTATAACAACAAAAGAGTTAGGGCGATGGGCCTTTCATTTGAATCTTGGATATATGCGCAATGAATATAAACTCCGGGAGGATAAAGAAACCAACAGGAAAGACCTATGGCATGTCTCCTTCGCATCGGAGGTGGAGGTGGTAAAAAATCTCAAGTTGCTTGGCAATATCGGCATGGAACGAAATTCTGAAAAAGCATCAAGTAAACCCCCTGCCTTTATTCTGGGCGGATTGATCTATTCGGTATCCGAAAACATTAATATTGATCTTGGCGTCAAAGGCGGCCTAAATAAACAGGAAACCGATTTTACCATTCTCACCGGGATTGCCCTTAGGTTTTGAATTGAACCTGAGCAGAGCGGCTACAGGATATTTCAAAAAGAGTTTCTCAATATAGACTTTAACATCTTATTATAAATTTTTTGCGTGCTATCGGGACTTGACAAATAAAGGATAATATTTAACAATGGATTCCGCGTAGGGATCGAAAAAAGATTTTTTTAACTTAAAAAGTGTTTAAAGCCACGAAGGCATGTCCCATGAAGGGGGGTAAGTCTCGTGGCTTTTTTATTTGGTGAAAAGGGAGGCATTATTTCCCCATTTAGAAGGATTTGTGGAAAGTTGATCCAAGGGAGGGTTGAACCCGGCCTGATCCTCTCTTTGGTGATTCATGGCCTGATTATGTTGATCCCTGTTTCGGTTATGGTTGTTCAAAGATATGAAGAGATAGAACTTTACATCATGAGTGAGGAGAGGTCGGTGATACAAGACCATCGATTTGTTGAAAGAAAGATCATTGAGGCATCGAAGATTTCTGTAGCCCCCCAAAAGGAAAAACTATTGAGGGAGGAGAAGGAATGGATAAAGGAAGACGAAGTGCTACAGAATAAAGACGAAAAACCGAACACAGAGAAAACTGAAATTAAAGAGCCGGTTATTATCCCCGCAGAACCTCCTTCAAATCCCTTATCCATATCCGTTTCTACCAACCCTAAAGAGGCGGAAAAGCCTGATCTAAATCCTATCCCTCTCCAATCGAATCTCTCTCCTAAAACTGATATGCAAGGAGCCGTCTCCTTTTCGAAAGAGACGGTTAATCCTCCTATCTCTCAAACTCAGGAGGTTGAGCTTGGATCAGGGGAAGGTCCTAAATTTTTGCGAAGAACGTTACCGATTTATCCTGTGATGGCAAGAAGAATGGGTAAAGAGGGGAGAGTTGTCCTGAGGCTAACGATTGATGAAAAGGGGAACCTCTCAAATGTGGAAGTGATTGAAAATGCAGGGTATGGCTTTGCAGAGGCGGCAGTTGAGGCAGTAAGAAAGTCTTCATTTCTGCCGGCTCTAAAAGACGGCAAGCCCGTAGCCTCCCGAGCAATATTGCCCATCAGGTTCAGTCTACGGAGTAATTGATGAGCGATCTATTTATCAAAGGTGGTTTTTTAATGTATCCCATACTTCTCTGCTCCATTGTGGGGGTGGCGATATGGGTTAATAAGTTTATTCAGTTCAGGCAAATTTTAAGGGAGATGGAGGTTCCCCTAAATGATCTCTGGAAAAGGGGGAGGGCTCCTGCCATCTTAGCTCCAATCATAGAGGGACTGAAGAATCAGTCGGACGAGAAGGAAATCTCCCTTACAGGCACCCGGCAGATAAGGAGAATAGAGAAGGGATTAAGTTGGCTTGGGTTGATCGCCACTATTTCTCCCCTCTTGGGGTTAACCGGAACAGTGACAGGTATGATCAAGGCGTTTATGGTGATAGAGAAGAGCCCGAGCGTCAACCCATCCATGCTTGCAGGCGGAATCTGGGAAGCTTTGATCACTACTGCCGCAGGTCTCCTTGTGGCGATTCCCATCCATATTGGGCATCACTACCTTGAAAAGCAGGCGGATGAGATCGCCTTGATGATGAAGGAGATAGCCACCCGCCTTCATACGGGGTTGAAAGGAAACCAACGTGGAGTTTGAAAGGAGGAGATATAACCATACTCACATTAATCTCACCCCCCTGGTGGATATGGTCTTTTTACTGCTTCTGTTTTTTATGCTTACCTCGCAGTGGATACAGGAACCAGCGATACGGGTCAGATTGCCTGAATCGAGTACCGCCGAGGTTAAAAGTGATGAAGCGAAGACCATATTCATCACTCAAAATGGCGAAATCTATTTTATGGACAGAAGAATGGATATTCAGGATCTCCAGAGAGCGATCAAGGAACAATTCAGGGATCGGGAGAAAGATTTCTTAAAAATCAAAGCGGATAGGGAGGCGAATGTGGGGCTTTTGGTCAGTGTGATTGACGAGGTGAGACATTCAGGGGTTAAAAACTTCAGTATCATCACCGCAAAGAAGGAAAGATAGAAAAAACTCTTGGATTCCTAAGAGGGTATTTGGCATCTTGATGTCGCTCCAGGAAGCGAATATCGGAATAGAGCTTCAGACATTTGAAAGGGTCATGAAGGCCTCATCCCTCCTACGAAAGGAGAAAAAAACTTCAGGAGGTGGAGGATGAGAAAGTATTTGGCGATTTTTTTGGGTTTGGTAGTGATCATGATTGGTTCATCGTTTGTGTGGGCGGAGGAGAAGGAAAAAGAGACAAAGTTCGAAGAGATTGTAGTGACGGCCCCACCGATAGAAACAGTGCCGCCTGCCGCCAGGGTCCCGGCAGTAGTGGAATCGATCACTAAGGAGGATTTTGAAAAGAAAAATGTAGTGGGTACCGAAGACATTTTTAAATACCTGCCAGGATTATATGTGAGAAAACTCTACCCCGGCGGTACCAATGCCCCTTTGTCCATCAGAGGAACTCACTCCATGATGACAGCAAGAACTTTAGTTTTGGCAGATGAGATGATGCTGAGCAATTTTTTAGCCTCGGGGCATGGCAACGCGCCCAGATGGAACCTGGTGGCGCCCGAGGAGATCGAAAGGGTTGATGTGATTTATGGACCTTATTCCGCATTATATAGCGGCAATGCCCTCGGAGGTGTAGCATTCATCACAACCAGGTTTCCTGAAAAAAGGGAATTTTCAGCCAACACATCATACATGTATCATAATTTCAGAGAGTATAAGAGCGACTATGATCTTGACGGTTATACGGCGCACCTCTCTTACGGCGACAAGTTTGGCAAATTCCGAATCTTCGGCCTATTCGATAGATTAGAAAATGAGGCACAGCCGACCTCGTTCTTTG
>JASEIE010000214.1 GCA_030024065.1 Thermodesulfobacteriota bacterium | reverse complement strand
CTGAAGGCCGTTGATTTGAAGCCGGTGCCACAGATGATCAAGGCACCGAGGACGAACCCTTACGTGTTCTTTTAATATAAAGAAGGATTCAAGGGGCCAAGGGTCCCAGGGGTCAAGGGAAATGCAGAACTTGAACCCGTGAACCCTCGAATCCTTGAACCCTGAAAGAAATTGAGAGGAGGATGTTATGGGAAAGGCAGATATCGGACCCCCGAATTTTCGAGAGATGATTCCGGAGGTGGTCAAAAAGAATTATGGAGATTGGAAATATCATGAGATCCTCAAGCCAGGGGGGCTCCGGCATGTCGCTGAAAGCGGAGATGAATTATATACGGTAAGGGCGGGGTCCCCGAGGCTCGTCAGTGTCGATTTCATCCGGGACATTTGCGATGTCGCTGACAAGTATTGTGACGGTCACCTCAGGTTCACCAGCCGATACAACATTGAATTTTTAACCCCTGATAAAGAAAAGGTGGAGCCGATCATTGAGGCCGCGAAGAAGCTCGGGCTGCCGGTGGGGGGCACAGGCAATGGTATTTCCAATATTGTTCATACCCAGGGGTGGGTACACTGCCATAGTGCGGCTACGGATAGTTCGCCCATTGTTAAAGCATTGATGGACGAACTCTACGACTATTTCATCAGCATGAAACTGCCGGCCAAATTGAGGGTTTCCTTGGCCTGCTGTATCAACATGTGTGGGGCTGTCCACTGTTCGGATTTGGCCATTGTCGGAGTCCATACAAAGATACCAAAAATAGACCATGAAAAGTTGGGAGCGATTTGTGAAATTCCAACAACAATAGCCTCCTGTCCCACAGGGGCAATTCGACGGCATCCGGATAAAGAGATCAAGAGCGTCGTAGTTCGTGAGGACCTGTGCATGTACTGCGGGAATTGCTTTACCGTTTGCCCTGCGATGCCTCTTGCCGACTCCGAAGGGGATGGTATAGCGATATATGCCGGAGGTAAGGTCTCCAACGCCAGGAAACCTCCCATGTTTTCCCGTTTAATTGTTCCCTTTCTCCCGAATAATCCTCCTCGCTGGCCTGAAGTGGTAGAGATCATCAAGAAGATCGTCAATGTCTATGCTAAGAATGCCCGAAGATACGAGAGGATGGGCGAGTGGATAGAGAGGGTCGGTTGGGAAACCTTCTTCCGTCTGACGGGCATCCCTTTTACCGAACAACACATTGATGATTTTACTTATGCAAGAGAAACCTGGCGAACCACAACTCAGTTTAAATGGTAAGAAAAAAGGTAAAAAAATGAGCGAAGAGTTGAAAGAAAACATCCTCAAACATTTAGCAACGGTTAGCCAGACAAAGAACCGGGATGTCGCGAGGGCTATTGGAGTAGAAAAGGCATTGGTGGACAAAGCCATTGCGGAGCTAGCGAAAGAAGACAAAATTGAGTATCGAAGCTTTGGCGGTATCACCTATATTGCCATCAAAGGGAAGAGTGGGTCTTGATCTTAATGGTTATCAATGGTCATCTTGACGCCAAGGATCCACGTATCGGTTGCCTTCTGATCTCCTCGCCCCAGGGCCGTTTGGGCAAAACGACCATAAGCTTAGGGCTCTGTGCTGCTTTTAAAAGGCGAGGTCTTTCTGTCCAGCCGTTCAAGAAAGGTCCTGATTATATTGATCCATCGTGGCTTACTGCAGTCGCAGGAAGAGAGTGTCGTAATTTAGACCTTTTCTTAATACCCGAAAAAAAATTTTTAATCTCTTTTTATCGGGCCTGCCAAGGGGCGGACATAGCTATTATTGAAGGGGCTATGGGACTCTATGACGGTTTAGACTCCCCGGAGTATGGAACGACAGCTGAGATTGCACGGCTTCTAAACATCCCAGTGATTCTTGTCGTCAATACAACAAGGATGACAGGCAGTATAGCGGCCATGGTTAGTGGATACCAGAATTTCCAGCCGGATATTAATATTGCCGGAGTCATTCTCAATAATGTTTCGGGAAGTCGGCATGAGGATAAGTTAAAAAATTCAGTAGAGCGATATTGCAGGATACCCGTTGTTGGGAGCATCCCCCGGGACTCGGAACTTAATATATCCGAACGTCACCTGGGTCTCATCCCTTTTCCGGAAAGTAAAGAATCAGAGGCTGCTTTAGAACGTATCTGTCTGAAGCTTGAGTCCCACCTCGATTTGGATAGTATTTTGGCGATTGCGCGCACCTTTAAAGCCCCTCACCCCATCCCTCTCCCTAACAGGGAGAGGGAGACAGTTGAATTTCCTCCTCCACCAGGGGAGAGGGGAAGCAAAGCAGGGAAAGTTAGGATTGGGATCCTGCGTGATCGGGTATTTAACTTCTATTATCCAGAAAACCTCGAGGCATTGAGGGAGGCTGGCGCTGAGGTCATCTATGTAAATTCTCTGAAGGATCGATTGCCTGACATTGATGGACTTTACATTGGGGGTGGTTTTCCAGAGTTTTTTCTTGAGGAATTGGAGGGGAACAGCAGGTTACGACAGGATATCTGTGAGGCAGTTGAGGCAAGCCTACCGGTATACGCTGAGTGTGCGGGTCTTATGTATTTATGCCGGACTATCTCCTGGAAGGATCATTGGTATGAAATGGTGGGCATTATCCCCGCCAAAGTAGAAATAGGTGAGCGTCCTCAGGGCCATGGTTATGTGGTTGCTGAAGTGGTGAGAGAAAATCCCTTCTTACCCGTTGGTTTAACTGTTCGAGGCCACGAATTCCACCATTCCAGCATCTCCAGCCTTGATAGCCTTCAGTTTGCCTATCGGATGAAGCGCGGCCATGGAATTGATGGGAAATGGGATGGTATTGTTTATAAAAATCTCTTTGCTGCTTATACCCACATCCATGCCTTAGGTACGCCTCAATGGGCTGAAGCTTTCGTATCTCTGACCTTACAGGGGCGGAAGTTTTGGCCTCTCTTTTCAGAGTCGAATGCTTAAGAGGAGGTGAGAAAAGATGACCGAAGAAAAAATGGAGGTTAAATGTCCCGTTTGTGGAAGGGAGATGGAGGTAAGCAAAGTGGGTGTTCTCTACGGAGCTGTGGCAGGGAAGCCGAGAGCGACCAGTACTTATAAAGACAAGATTTATTACTTCGATAGAAAAGCTTGCAAGAAGGAGTTCGATGAATCACCAGAAAAATTTATTAAAGGGTAAGGAGGTTCAAGATGGCTAAGGCAATGCTTGGCGGAATTGAAATTGAGATTGATGAAGATGGTTTCATCCAGGAACCAGATAAGTGGAATAAGGAGGTAGCAGAAGATCTGGCCAAGACCGAAAATGCCTATCCCATGAGCGAAGACCACTGGAAGCTGGTCAATTATTTGAGGGTGTACTTCCTGAAATATGAAATCGCTCCGGCCATCCGTATGTTGTGTAAACAAACGGGGTATGATCTTAAAACGATCTATAAAATGTTTCCGGGTGGTCCGGCCAAAGGGGCCTGCAAGGTGGCAGGTTTGCCCAAGCCAACCGGATGCGTATAGAACGAGTTCATTTTTAATGTTAACTTCAGATGGACCGCAAGGAGGCTCGAGGCCATCCTACAGTTCATCTCTTTTTATTCTCTGATTCCGGAGATTGTTTTGAAATCCACATCGAACGAAACAGGATCTGTGCTCGTGGTCGGCGGCGGCATCGCAGGCATCCAGGCCAGCCTTGATCTGGCGGAGTCAGGATACAAAGTTTATTTAGTTGAGAAGTCTCCTGCTATTGGTGGGACCATGCCCCAGCTCGACAAAACCTTCCCTACGAACGACTGCTCCATGTGTATCTTATCCCCAAAGCTTGTGGAATGCGGGAGGCATCTGAATATTGAGATCCTCACAAACACGGACGTATTAGATATTAAGGGACAACCGGGGAATCTCGTCGTCTCCGTAAATAAACGGGCGAGGTATGTGGACGAAACCCTCTGTACCGGGTGCGGCATCTGTCAGGAGAAATGCCCTTCCAAAACAGGAAGTGAATTTAATCGCGGTCTGAGTCAAAGGAAAGCGATCTACATTCCCTATGCCCAGGCCGTGCCCAATGTGCCGGCCATCGACCGGGAAATCTGTATCTACTTTGAGAAAGGTAAATGCCGGGTCTGCGAGAAACTCTGTGAGTCAAAGGCAATCGACTTCACGCAGACCGATCAACTGCTGGAGATCGAGGCGGGCTCGGTCATCCTCTGCCCTGGTTTTCAAGAGTTTGATACCAGCATTTTTACTCATTATGGTCACAGGGTCTTTCCGAATGTGGTCACGAGCATTGAGTTTGAAAGGATGTTGAGTCCCTCAGGCCCATTACAAGGCCATCTCATCAGACCCTCCGATCAGAAAGTCCCGGAACGTATCGCATGGATTCAATGCGTGGGTTCACGGGACATCCACCATGCCAAGAATGCCTACTGTTCATCGGTTTGCTGCACATACGCCATTAAAGAAGCGGTCGTTGCCAAAGAACATTGCCCGACACCTCTTGAGACGACGATTTTTCTTATCGATCTCAGGACCTTTGGAAAAGGGTTTGAAAGGTACTATGAGAGAGCCAAGAAAGACCATGGGGTCCGATTCGTTCGAGCCAGAGTCACTACCCTCTATCAGGAAAGCGATGGGGACCTGACCCTCAGATACTTCGATGAGGATCGGATCAAAGAGGAGAGATTCAGCATGGTTGTTCTCTCCGTGGGGCTTCGGCAACCCGAGGAGACGAAAGCCCTGGCAGGGAGACTCGGGTTGAAACTCAATGACTATGGGTTCTGTGAGACCGGAGATTTTTCGACAGTGGCCACTTCAAAGCCTGGGATTTTCACAGCCGGGGCCTTTAGCGGTCCAAAGGATATTCCTGAGACCGTGATGGAGGCAAGCGCTGCTGCAAGCGAAGCCTCCTGTCTTATCCCGGCGTCAAGGCACAGTCTCACCACTGAAAAACAATATCCACCTGAAAGGGAGGTGACCGGAGAACAACCAAGGATCGGGGTCTTTGTTTGCCATTGTGGCATCAATATCGGTGGAGTGTTGAATGTCCCCAGCCTTAAGGAGTATGCCCGGTCTCTGTCCAACGTGGTCTTTGCTGATGAGACCCTCTTTGCTTGTTCGCAGGATCATCAGCAGAGGATTAAAGAGAAGATTAAAGAACATCGTCTCAACCGACTACTTGTTGCCGCCTGCACCCCACGAACCCATGAGCCTCTGTTTCGGGAGACGCTCAGGGAGGTCGGGCTCAATAAATACATCTTCGAAATGGCCAATATTCGCGAACATTGCTCCTGGGTCCACATGAATGAACCGGAGAAGGCGACAGAGAAAGCCAGGGACCTGATAAGAATGGCGGTTGCCAAGGCGATGCTGATCGAACCTTTGAGCCAGATGTCCCTTGAAGTCAATCATACTGCCCTTGTCGTTGGAGGCGGAATCTCTGGGATGGTGGGCGCCCTTCAGCTTGCGAAACAGGGGTTTGAGGTCCATCTGGTAGAGCGGACTTCGGAGTTAGGCGGCATTGCCAGAAGGCACCATCATACCCTTGAGGGTAAGGATGTTCAAGCTTATTTGAATAAACTGATCGCTGAAGTATCTCGAGAGCCGCTCATCCATGTCCACAGGGAGACCGAAATTCAAGAAGTCAGCGGGCATGTCGGGAACTTTAAGACGGCATTGAGGGATCGGTCGAAAGGGGAAGTCGAGGAGATAAACCATGGTATAGCGATCATTGCCACAGGTGGGGAGGTTTATAAACCGAATGAATACCTTTACGGGAAAGACCCCAGAGTCTTCACCCTGCTCGATCTAAATGACGAAATCGCAAAAGGGAATCCTTCTGTCGTGGGAAGCAAGAACTTAGTGATGATCCAATGTGTGGGGTCTCGAGAGCTGGAAAGGCTCTACTGCAGTCGGGTTTGTTGCGGTGGATCGATCAAGACGGCCCTCAAATTGAAAGAAATCAACCCGGAAATGAATATCTATATCCTCTATCGGGACATCCGCACCTATGGATTCAAGGAGCCCTATTACCAGGAGGCAAGAGACAAAGGGGTTACCTTTATCCGTTATGACATCGATGATAAGCCTTTGGTGGAAGCGGTCAAAGAGGACGATAAGGATGTTCTCAGAGTTAGTCTTAAAGATCCCATTCTGGGCGAGCCTGTATTCATTGATGCAGATATCATAGGCTTGGCCACTGCCATTGTTCCTGCACCTGGAAGGGAGGAGCTTGCTCAGTTATTCAAGGTCCCCTTGAACGAAGATGGTTTCTTCCTCGAGGCCCATATCAAGCTTCGCCCTGTTGAGTTTCCGGTAGAAGGGGTCTTCGTCTGCGGGCTGGCCCATTATCCAAAGACGATCGAGGAAAGCATCGTTCAGGCCCAGGCCGCATCTGCCAAAGCCGCTACGATCCTTTCGAGGGAGAGCATCGAACTCGAAGGGAATATCTCCCAGGTGATGGATGAGAATTGCGACGGATGTGCCTACTGTATTGATCCCTGTCCTTACAAGGCGATCACCCTGCTCGAATATATGAGGGAGGGGGCCATCAAGAAGACGGTTGAGGTCAACGAAGCGGCCTGCAAGGGCTGCGGCTGCTGTCAGGCCACATGTCCGAAGAAGGGGATCTTCGTGAGAGGGTTTAAGCTGGAACAGATCGGAGCGCAAGTCGATGCCGCTCTGGGGGTGACGTAGATGAGAAGGGACAAGACCACCACGCCTTTGTGGTAAGGGGTCGATAGGGGAGCTTAAGGAATATGATTGATCTGACGAAGGCTAACCACCATTTATGGAAAGAGATCATGGAGGAGGATGCCGGAGATATCAGGCACTGCTTCAACTGCGGGACCTGTGTGTCCGGCTGTCCTGCTGCAGAAGCGGAATCTCCTCTCCTGATCAGAAGGCTTGTCCGCATGGTTCTCCTTGGACTCGAAGACAAGCTTCTTGAAGACGGAACCCCGTGGATGTGTGTGACCTGCACAGCCTGTGAGGAGATGTGTCCCATGGGAGTTAAGCCCTTTGAAGTCGGCCTGGCGATCAGAAGATGGCAGACGAGGAAAGACGAAACTTA
>JASEIE010000213.1 GCA_030024065.1 Thermodesulfobacteriota bacterium | reverse complement strand
ACCCTTAATAATCATTCCAACGTCCAAGCCGCGATAAGTAGGAAACTCACGCTAGGAGTGATGTAAAAGAGGCCATCACAGCGAAGACAAAAGCCCTCATTTTGAACAACCCTTGTAATCCAACCGGAAAAGTTTATAGCGTGAAGGAGCTGGAGATCATCTCGGAAATCTGTTTAGAAAATAACATCTACATAATATCCGATGAAATTTATGAAAAAATAACCTACGACGGCGTCCAGCATATCAGTATAGCCTCACTCGGGAAGGAAATAAAGGATATTACAATCACAGTGAATGGCTTATCCAAGGCCTATTCAATGACGGGCTGGAGAATCGGTTATGCTGCAGGTCCACAAAAAATCATTGAAACCATTGATAAATTTCAGGGACAGGCTACTTCGAATCCTAATTCAATTGCCCAAATGGCATCCATCGAAGCCCTAATGGGTCCTCAGAACGATCTTGATTTTATGAGAAATGAATTCCAGAAAAGGCGAGAGTATATTGTTAAAGAATTAAATTCGACCCCATGCATTTCCTGCACGATGCCAGAGGGAGCATTTTATGCTTTTCCCAATGTATCTAAAATATTTGGGATGAGATTTGGAAATAAGATCATCAAGGACTCTCTCGATTTTTGTTCTTTCCTTTTGGATGAGGCTCACGTGGCCGTTGTACCCGGTGACTCTTTTGGAGCCGAGGGTTTTGTCCGATTCTCCTACGCAACGAGCATGCAAAATATTCAAGTGGGTATCGAGAGAGTTAAGAAGGCCGTCGACAAGTTGGAATGATCTTTTGGATGATCCTTTCCACCTTCAATGAAGTAAAGGGGTGTTGAATGGTTCAAATAAGATTGAAAGGGATTACTAAGTTTTTTGGAAATCTTAAAGCCGTTGATAATGTAGACTTAGTAATTGAACAAGGTGAATTATTTACACTCCTTGGCCCGAGTGGGTGTGGAAAGACAACCACGTTACGGATCATCGCCGGCTTTGTTAAACCTGATCTCGGCGAGCTCTATTTCGATAATCACTGTATCACTGACCTCCCTGCCCACAAAAGAAATACGGGAATGATTTTTCAAGATTATGCCCTTTTCCCCAATCTAAATGTGTACCGAAACGTGGCATATGGGCTGAAAGCCCGTAAGATTAACAAAAGGGACACCGAGAAAAAAGTGGCTGCCATTTTAGAAAAGGTAGGATTGCAAGGATTTGAAAAGCGATTCCCAAACGAACTTAGCGGCGGCCAACAACAAAGAGTGGCTTTGGCGAGGGCCTTGGTTATTGAACCACAAGCCCTTCTTATGGATGAACCTCTATCTAATTTAGATGCCAATCTTAGAATCAATATGCGAGAGGTTATCAAACGTCTGCAAAAGGACGTGAATATTACCACTGTCTTTGTCACGCATGATCAGGAAGAGGCCATCTCCATTTCTGACAGAATTGCTATCTTGAAAGAAGGACATATCGAGCAAATCGCCGCTCCAATAGCCATCTATCAGTACCCCAAAAACAAGTTTGTTGCTGAATTTATCGGCTCTCCCAATTTGCTTGAGGGAACAATGGTTTCCTATGACGGCGCCCAAAAAATAGCGGAGATCAACATTGATGGAGAGATTATCCGAGTCACCACAGAGGAATCATCCCTTTCCAATGTCATCTGTTGCATAAGGCCAGAGCAAATAGAAATAGCGAACCCAAATTCCAACAGTATGAACAGGATCAAAGGGCGCGTCTTGAACGTTTTGTTCACTGGACCGCGGACCGCTGACGAAATACAAGATGCTTGCCTTTAAGGATAGAATCATAACCGTAGAAAGGCAGAATAACTTTTTTGAAGAAATAAAGAAAGAGGACGAGGAGGTATTCCTAACCCTCCCTCCGTACTTTCCCGTTCTTAGAGTTGCAGCTTAAATACAGACACAAACTTATGAAGCTTCCAAGAATAAACTTTTGGACCGCTTTTACCATTGTCGCTTTTGCCATCCTGTTTTTATTCGTACTTTATCCCCTACTCTCTTTATTTAAGGCAAGCTTCCTCTCCCCGACATCTGGAGGAATCACTCTTGAAGGATACTATTCTTTTCTGAAAGACAGTTTTTATCGTTCCTCATTGTTGAACAGTTTGTTTCTCAGCGCCTTGGTAACCATCGGAAGCCTGATTCTTGGAATCATGCTGGCCTTTTTTGTCAGGCGATATGAGTTCCCTCTAAAATCACTTGTAAAAATCTTACCTCTTATCACCTTCATCCTCCCCAGTGTCGTTGTTGCCCAGTCTTGGATCCTCTTATTAGGGAGAAGCGGCTTCTTATCTCTCTTATTTCAGAAGATAGGATTAGAAATCCCGAATATTTACGGATGGAAGGGTGTTGTCCTTGTTTTGATCTTTCAACATTATGCTTATGTTTTTCTAATGGTCTCATCGGCTATGAGTTCGATGGATGCCTCTTTGGAGGAAGCGGCACAAAATTTAGGCATGAGCCCATTGCGAACGTATCTGACGGTGACCCTCCCTGTAATTGCCCCTTCCATCTTTGCTAGCGGTCTCGTGGTATTTACGCTCGCCATAGAAAACTTCGGCATACCGTTGATACTCGGAGAGGGATTTCCAGTCCTCGCTGTCGTAGCCTACAAGGAGTTTGTTAAAGAAATGGGCGGGGAACCATTAATGGCCAGTACACTGTCTATGATTCTTCTATTAACCACTTCCCTTGCCTTGATCATTCAAAAACGCATTGTGGGAAAAAAGGTTTACCAAATGACGTCAAGAAGGGTCCCGCCAACGAAGGCCCTCTGTCTTGTCCACAGGATTTTTGTTATGGCATTCTGCTTCTCCCTTATCGCGCTCTCTCTTTCTCCGGTTTTGGTCACCTATATCGCCTCATTTACGAAGACCATTGGTCCAGTGATGTATTTTGGCGAATTCAGCATTAAGAGTTATCGTACGGCTTTCATTATGGCTCCAAGACCTATTTACAATTCTTTTTTTCTGGCAACCATGGCGACCATCATTGGATTCTTCTTTGCTACCTTCGTGAGCTACATTTTGGTCAGAAAATCCTCTAAAATCACATATGTGTTAGATACCTTTGCCATGTTTCCCCTGGCCGTTGCAGGAACAGTTTTGGGTATTGGCCTTATAACTACCTTCAACAAAGGCGTACTGATTTTAACGGGAAGCTGGGTCATTATGTTGATTGCCTATTTCGTCAGGAAGGTTCCGTTCGCCATAAGAGCAAGCTCCTCTGTTTTATACAATATTAAGGTCTCCCTCGAAGATGCTTCAATAAACCTCGGTGTTCCTCCTTTAAGGACGTTCTTTAAGGTGGTTGTGCCGTTGATGCTTCCTGGCATTATTGCTGGGGCCCTTCTTATGTGGGTGACCACTCTTGCCGAGTTTAGCGCAACCATTGTACTCTATTTTGGAGAATGGTCCACCATGCCTATTAAGATTTTCCATCAGATAGACAGCGGGGAATTTGGCCCGGCCTCGGCTTATGGTGCCATTCTGATCACTTCGATTCTCCTTCCTCTATTTCTGGCTATCAAATGCCTAAAAATTGATGTTTTCGGTGCAAAATAACGTGGAGAGGGGGTGGTTTTGTATGAATTGAATTCTTGTGGATAATGAGATGGATAGTATATTTCCTTGATACACTCATTTACAAATTATTTAAAGGAGGTGCGGTATGAATCACAAATTGTTTCTTCATCGTGCAGTGGTTGTAGCATTTTGTTTCTTCTTGGTCCTCATGGTCGATGGGAGTAACCCTGGCAAGAGTTTTTCGGCCAGCAAAAGCGTGGTCTTATACTCTTCAAACAGGCAATCCGCCATAGACCTTTCAGTGGCTATGTTTAAGAAGAAACATCCCGACATCAGTGTCTCCGTCGTACGAGCCGGGACTGGAGCGCTGATGAAACGAATAGTCGCTGAGAAGGATAGACCTCTTGGTGATGTTTTTTGGAGTGGTGGTTTCGGTGTCTTAGGCGCCTACAAAGACAACTTTGCACCCTATCTTTCACCAGAAGCAAAAGCGATTCCAGATACGTTCATCCAGCCCAATAACCTATGGACAGGCGTCAATGTCCATGTGATGGTTGTCATGGCCAACCTAAAATTAGTCTCTGAGAAAGAACTTCCAAAGAAATGGACAGACCTGTTCGACCCTAAATGGAAAGATAAAGTTGTGATAGCGGACCCACTCACAGCGAGTTCTGCTTATCTTCAAGTCTATGGTTTATACAAAACGTACGGCGAAGATGGATTAAGGAATTTTTTGAGAGTGGCAAGAGAGCTTGCCGATGCCAGTGCCATCTACCGAAGTGTAGGGTTAGGGGAATATCCCCTTGGAATCACCATGGAATATGCAGCCTACGAATATGTCGCCGGGGGAGCTAAAGAAATTAAATTAATATACCCGGAAGACGGAACCTTCTTATCCCCGGAGGGCGTCGCGCTCATCAAAGGTTGCAAGAACCTGGAAGCGGCGAAACTCCTTTACGACTTCTATTGCTCACGAGAGGCTCAGGAAGCTGTGCTGAGAGAGAATTTCAGACGACCAACACGAGCCGATATTGGGGTAGAAAAAATTGCAGATCTACCCTCCATGAAATCAATAAAAGTGATCGGTTTAGATCAGGATAAAGCATCAGAGGACTTCGAGAGGGTAACCAAAATTTGGGATAAAATTAAAAAGGAATTAAGAAAATAGATATTTCACGAACCATGAATAATTGAGAAACATATCGGAGGGTTTAAATAGGGCACATCACTATAAATAATTTCACTTAAATGCTTAGGCACTTATATTGCGTAGATTACTATAAACCCACAATTTGCTGAATTTAAGATTAACAGGGAGGTGTGCATGGGAGGGACGAATTTCCTGTTGTGCTTGGAATGCGTACAATGCAGAAGGCAGTATTCATTCTTAGAAATTAATAATACCTGCTCCTGTGGATATCCTCTTCTTGTTAAGTACGATCTAAAAAGGATGAGAAATGAAGTAAAAAAATCCATATTAAAAGAAAGGCCTGGAACGCTCTGGCGTTATCAAGAATTTCTTCCTGTAATAAACACAAATAATAATATTACTTTAGGCGAGGGGTATACACCAATCATAAAAGTAGATTCTATAGGAAAACTCCTTGGCCTTAATGAATTGTATTTAAAAAATGAAGGACTGAATCCAACAGGTACTTTTAAAGATAGAGGCGCATCAGTTGCTGTTTCAAAAGCATTAGAGCTCAAAATACCGGCAGCCATCATGAACAGCTCTGGAAATGCCGCAGCGGCGTGGTCGGTCTACAGTGCGAAATCGGGATTGGACTTGTATGTTCTTATGCCACATGATGTCCAAGAAAGTTGCCTTAAACAGTGTTATCTCAGTAAAGTACATATCCTTCTTTTCAAGACAGCCATTCACAAGTTAGATCGTTTCGCTGATAAGCTATCGAAGAAATTAGGGATTTTTAATGCCAACAGCTTCAGGGAGCCATTCAGATTAGAAGGTAAGAAAACCATGGGCTTAGAAATAGCAGAAATGTTCCAATGGGAACTCCCAGACGTCATCATCTATCCTACCGGTACGGGAACTGGGATTGTTGGAATATGGAAGGCATTTTCTGAGCTCACTGAGGTGGGCTGGATATCTCCTAAGAACCCTCGTTTGGTGGTTGTTCAATTGGAAGGATGCGCCCCGTATGTCAAGGCGTTTGACGAAAATAAATCCGAATGTGATTTATGGGAAAATGTCCACAATGTCTTGGGCGGCCTACGGTCCCCAAAACCACGTTGTGATTTTATGGTTTTGGATATTCTTCGTAGAACAAATGGCAAAGCTTTGGCGGTTAGTCTAAAAGAGACTATGGATGCGCAAATTGAGATTGCAGAAAAGGAAGGTTTACACGTATGCCCCGAGGGGGCAACGACATTTGTTGCTTTAAAGAAACTGAAAGCGGATGGTTGGATTAGACCTGACGAAAAGATATTGCTGATAAATACAGGCAACGGTCTTAAGTATCTACCCCTGATAGATGTCCCAAAATTACCAACGGTGGAAAATGAAGAAGATATTCCTAATGAATGGTAATTGATGCTCATTTAATTATATGGGTACACTCTTGTCCAAAATAGCTTTTTAAAAAAGCTTTATTTTGGACAAGAGTGATGTAACTGTCTAAATAGGTAGTAAGCTTAGAGAAGGGGGTGTCATATCGAAGGTTCGATTTTATTATTCGCTATCCTCGTCGTGGCCCTGGCCCTTTTCTTCGACTACTCCAATGGCTTTCACGACGCAGCCAATGTGGTCGCTACCATCATTGCCACCGGCGCCATGACACCTCGGAAAGCCCTGGGCATGGCGGCCATTGCCCATTTTATCGGCCCCTTTCTCTTCGGGACAGCCGTGGCTCAAACCATCGGAAAAGGGATTATCGATATCTCAACCTTCGACACAAGGGCCATGGATATTTCTATCATCCTTATTGTTGCGGCGCTGATCGGCGCCATTTTGTGGAATCTCATCACCTGGTTCTTCGGCCTTCCCTCCAGTTCTTCCCATGCATTGATTGGCGGGATGCTGGGAGCAGTCCTGCTGGCCTATGGACCGGATAAAATCCTATGGAGTGGCATTCTCTATGTCGTTACCGTATTGATCCTTTCTCCGGTAGTGGGCTTATTCTTCGGAACACTCTTTTTAAAGATCACATTCCGGCTATCTCAAAATGCCACGCCCGGAATAAATATTTTTTTCAGACACATGCAGATCCCCTCCTCCATTGCCCTTTCGCTCAGTCATGGGGCAAACGATGCTCAGAAATCGATGGGGATCATTACAATGTCCCTTGTCATCCTCGGAATCTCTCCAACCTTTCATGTCCCTTTCTGGGTGATTGCCAGTTGCGCGGCGGCTATCGCATTAGGAACAGCAAGCGGGGGATGGCGAATCATTAAAACCCTTGGTACAAAAATTTATCGCCTGAGATCGGTTCATGCCTTCTGTGCTCAAACCTCCTCTGCCGTGGTCATCCTGGGGGCGGCCCTGATGGGAGGACCGGTATCAACAACCC
>JASEIE010000212.1 GCA_030024065.1 Thermodesulfobacteriota bacterium | reverse complement strand
GACTGGACTCTATCAGAAAGACTTGGCGAACCCCGTTAGAAAGGACGGGGCTCTGATCCCGCCCTTTCTATGCCGAAAAGAGTAGGAACGACTGTCGTACCGGCACCCCACCACGGAAGTAGAAGTAGAAACTTATAAATAAGCCTTCTTCTCTCTATGGAAACTCTCCATCTTCACCCTGCGATTGGTAGGACGGAGCAGATGTTATAAGGTTTCCACTCTTCTGATTTTATAGCATCGGCAACAGAACTTCCTTCGATTACCCGCATCATCCCCTGAAATCCCTCGGGATCGGGGCGAATTCGTAATCATCAGGCCAGAATCTGTTTTTTGGACCGCATGGGATGATTCCTTTCCTGCAAAGCTCTGATCGCCATTCGTATTTGAGGACGATTTTTTCGGCTATGGTATACTCTGGATCAAAGCGGACCATATAAGCAGGAGAGTAGGTCGTCTCCCCAAATCCGGTGCCTGCCTGTACATTCTTCTTTTGTTCAGACCTGTCAGCAGAGAGACTCTCACCGGGAACACAAGGTGCAGCTCCAGCAGGTGCGTCCTTCATTCGGGATGTTCCACCAGAGTATGGAACTATTTCGGGAAGCTTTTCCCTGTAAACAGCGAGGGCGATAGTCCCCATTGCCGAGGCATCGGCAAACACCTTCTCTGCATAGGAATCGGACTGTTCGGTGAAAAAGAACCTGTTTGTCCTGTCCATGCCTGTTCGCCAGCCTTCGAAGGTATTGGACTCGTGAGGCCCGACGATGTACATCCGCTCTTTCCGGTTGAGGTCTGATTTCTTGCCGTCGATGATGTTTCTCCCATCCACTGCAATCACGACGCCAATGCGCCTATCCGATTTGTTTGTGACCTGAATGGAGTATCTCTGCCCCTTTACTGCCTCCATATAGAAAAACTTTCCTTCCTGGGGGCGGCGCAAATAGGTCCTGTACTTTGGAAACACTTCTCCAGAATCTGAAAGAATCCGTACATCCACCACATCTCCATTTCCTGCATGGGCCCATGCCAATGCCGGAATAACCAAACTGACAAACAATACCGTCAAGAAAGCATTCCGTGCCATAACTTAACCTCCTTTTTCCAGTTTCTTTTGGTTTAATAGACAACCGGAACACAAAAAAAGTTCCCGGTCCTGGGAAGAAATTCTGGAGTTAGAGGTATGAATTGACTTTGGCAGGAAAGGGATTTGTTAGTGAAGAAAAAATAGAGGATATTGGCTCAAATGCAACCTAAGCATACCTCCTCAACTGAAACTCCACAGCGAGGCCTCCCGGGAATGAAACCCAAGGGGCACTTAAATTCTAAAACATTATAATCGGAAAATAAATCTGTCCCCTTTTGTCTAAATTCTTAACGTAAATCTCCACTTACAGAACAGGTCCTTGGGGTGGGGATCTGGGGGAGCAAAAAGGCACTCTATTTCAATTCTCGGGTCGACCTCCTTGGCAAAACTGGTAAACTCACCCCGGTGCATCTCTTTGCAGACAAACTCTTCCAACCCCCTTTTGAGGCGGGCCTCCTGGGTGGGGCAATTGGGAACGGTGATGATGACCTCATCCTCTTTCTCTTCAATCTCGTAACCCACCAAAATTGCCCAGGGAAAATATTTCAGGGCCTTAACAAAACCCTTAAGACCTTTCTCTTTGATATCAAAACGTTCGATAAGGTCTTTGGCAGCCATTGCGGGCACCCGACCCCAGACCAGCTCATTGAGTTGCTCTGCCGTGGGCTGGTCGAAATGCTCGGCCACATAGAGAAACCAGAAGGCATCGATCACACGGTAGTGCCAGAGCAAAAATTGAATATAGCTCCGGAGCTTTGAAGTATCCATCTTCTCAAAAACTCTTAGATCCATAAGGCCTCCATAATAAAATAATAAAAGGGGACAGGCTACTTTTTACTATGTATGCTTAAACCTCCTCTGATTCCCTGTTAAAAGTAGTCTGTCCCCTTTGGGGTACTATTTTTTTGAGGCTTTCGGTTTGCGAACCTTCCTCTTTATTCCCTCCGCCCCCCTCTCTTCGAGGAGTTTTTTCACATCGCGGCGACCAAGTTTACGAAGGCCCACCAGGATTGCTTTCTTCTCTTTTTTCGGCTTAAACGTCCCGGTCTCCCATTGATACACAGCAAGGGGAGTAACTCCTGTCAGGCGCGCGAGTTCCCTTTGGGAGACACCCAGGCGTTTGCGAAGGCTCCGGACCAATCGTGGAGAGAGGCGGGATATCTCCACCTCTTCCGGAGCGGCTTCGAAGGAAATCTTTTTCTCCGATTCTTTCTTCTGCAGGGCTGTGAATCGCTCGAGGGCCAAAATCGCCTTGCGAAGTTGCGAGACAGCACTTTTCAAGACCCTCACATCCCGGCCTAATGGAACAGAGATCTTTCGAACCTCCCTCTTTGCCAGACGTACGATTTCAGACTTGATGATCGCCTCCACTTTTCCCATTGTACCCTCCTTTCAACCTTTGAACTGCTTCTCCAGTTCGGCAATTAATGCTTTTGACCTTTCAATTCCCCTCTTCTTATTTATCAACCAATTTCTGTTAAGATTTATTCTCTTCTTAAGGGTTAAAATATTTTCCCTCGTTCTTTTTTGAGACGGTGATCCTATTGAAAGGTTTTTGGATAGGACTCTTTCCGGCCTCTGGGTCTTTCTTACATCCTGCTCTGTAACGGGTAGATCGATCTTCATCTCTTTCAGGACTCTCTTTAAGCCCTGGAAGGAAACTTCTCCCTTTCCTTCCCTCTCAGAATATTTGACTGCCTTCTCCATCACCATCTTCGCCTTTCGCAGAGGAAGGCCAAATGAGGTGACCATCCACTCCATTAAGGGGGTAGCGCCGGCAAACCCCTCTTCGGCCTGTTTCAACATCTGAGTCTTATGAACCTGGAGGAGTCGTATCACCTCGGTCATCACCAAAAGAGCTGGTTTCGTCTCTTCCACCAGATCCATGATCCAGTACTTCGTCCATTGGGTGTCCCGATTATATCCCATGAAGAGGGCTTTGCCAGTTGAGAGAAGGCTCATCGCCACTCCCTGGGCAAAAGAGGTCTTTGCCTTGATCACCTCCAGGGAGCAGGGATTTCGTTTCTGGGGCATGATGGAACTACCGGTGCAATGTCGATCATCCAGACGGACCATATTGAATTCACGGGTGGACAGAAGGATCAAGGTCTGTGCCATGGTGGAGAGGTGGTTCATCGTCACTGCAATGGCATATCCCAATTCCGCTTCAGGCTCCCATCTCTGGGTGATGGGATCGGTGACATTCTCCGTAGGCCCATCAAATCCAAGGAGCTTTGATGTCAATTGTCGATTGAGAGGGAAAGAAGTGCCATAACCGGCGGCTGCCCCTAAAGGATTCTTATTGAAGAGGGCAAACCATTGGATAAATCGTTGAATATCTCGATCAAGTGGTTCGGCAAAGGAGAGAAGGAGATGGCCAAAGGTCGTAGCGACAGCATGCTGGTGATGGGTGTAACCAGGCATGATCGTCAAACGGTGCTCTCCAGCCTTCTGGAGAAGCGATTCAATCAATCCGATCAAACCTTCCACAAATCCAAAAACCTGATCCCGAAGGTAGAGACGCATATCGAGGGCGATCTGGTCATTCCGGCTTCTACCTGTATGGACTTTTCCTCCATATTCAATCCCAAATTGTTCTATAAGAAAACCCTCGATGTTGGAATGGACATCTTCCAAGGAAGGATCCAATTTAAACTCCCCCTTTTGATAAAGGGATTGCAGTTCCTTCAATCCCTTGAGGATCTTCTTCCCATCCTGCTTCGAGAGAATCCTCTGGCGGCAAAGCATCAGGACATGGGCCCGATTCCCCCATAGATCATATGGAAGCAAGCGTTCATCAGCAGGAGGAGTGCCTTTGACATCTCTCCCTGAGAGAAAACCGACCATCTCCCCGGATGGCAACTTATCAAATCGCCCCCCCCATAACTTTTCGACCTTCATCCCTCAATCTCCTAAGTCTGATGAAAAATATCCATCTAAAATGCTATTTTGCTTTCCTCTTTGCTAAAATCTCATATGGAAGCCCCCAAATATAAGCAGCATCCGCGCAACGCCTCTGATCAAAACCAGTGGCTTTAATAGACCTGATCTCCGGGAGGTTTGATCTTGAGAACCTTCGCCTTTCTCCTGCTCTCTAAAACTTCCTCCTCTCCTTGACCTACATCGATTGTGATGGGGAGGATTCTTTTCGCTTTATACTTTCGTCTGAGCAATGTGATGGCAAGAGAGGAGTCCAGTCCTCCACTATAGGCCACAGCTACCTTGTTCACCTTAGGTGTTTCTGTCTCTTCAATCTTTTTCAAAATCCTTCTCATGTTCATCTTATAGACATTCCCTCCAAAATTTCAGAAATGTTACCATAATCAAATGAATTACACAATGTTTTTGTAGTAATCTGTTTTTGTAGTAATCCCATAGAAGATATAAACTTTTCAAAATATTGCTTTATCTGTCATAGAGATGGCATGGAGAATACTGTAATAGTTTCTTCTCTATTAAGAAAGCAAAAGGGGATTACAGTGTTGTCATCGATCCGATCACTTTTCAAGTGAATGGAGAAAAGACGAAGAGAATAAGAAAATATTAATACAACGACATCCAAATAAACACCCGAAATATAAATCTTGTTTAAATTAATGAGAAACTATTTTACTCATCTCTTCATTAACAAGCTCTTTGAAAAATTCATACCACTCAAGAGATTCATCTGAAATGGCGATTTCAGGTAAAAACTGGGCGACATGCCCAACTACAGCATGAAATGCTTTGTCGCACAATTTAATAGGGCGATCCATTTTAGGGTCTCTAATATCACAAAAGCATTTCCTTGGATACAGATTGACCTCTGGAATACATTGCAATTCATTTATCAGCCCAGCGCACTCTTCATAAAGGCCGGGATCACCTGAGGGGAAATAGAATCTATGGGGAATCTGCAACATCTGGTCCGATAAAACATACCGTTGAGAATGCCTGTTCTTATAAGAGAAAAGAGGTAAACAAAGCCATGTATCATGAAAGTATTTGCCTGGGACTCTCCAATCAGATTCGATCTTCTTTATAACCAGCACCGGTCTTATTTTACATTTAAGCACCAGGAGATCATCGTCCGTTTCAAGCTGGAATACCTTGTATGGTCTATGAGGCAAGCGATTATCTCTTATTCCATCTTTAAATCTGGCAATCTTCCATGTAGACGCTTCTTCATGTATAGGATCGTATCTATCCTCTATCAGAGTTAAAACCTCATCGTCTTTATAGAAAACAGGCCCCATACAGATATATTTTGGGCCAACAGAAGGAGGAGGCTTCCCGAGATGATCTGGAAATGACCAGTCATAAAACTGACCATCACAACAATATTCGTATAGGTCACTAACCCCTCTATTAGGCACCTTCTTTATCAATCTCCCGCTTCCTAATCCTTTGAATAATCTGCTGGCCCTGCTTTTTATCAACCTTATACTGTCTCACTGTATAAAATTCTTCTGGCATTACAGAATCAAAATCCAATGTCTCCCCTCTTGTTTGGGCTTTCATCATTGGTTCGGTATCAAAGTAGACGAAATCGAGTATCTGGTTCAGGTCATCGGAGGCATGTTCCAACGCCCGACCTATCGAATTCTCCTCTTCCATGCTCATCTCTTTCGTTTGATAATCCTCCCTGACCTCTACGGGATAGTATTCATCTGCTTGGTCCGGTGTTAAGAATATCGCCTCGTTTGAAATCATTGCCTCATATTCCCATAAATAAGGCCCATATTTCCAAAAGACCCATTGTTGGTCTGTCAACCTTTCTCCGGTCAGCCTTTTAAAATAGACTTCCCCAAGATACGCCAATTTCAGTAACTTTGTTTTGGCTGGTGCTATACCGATCTTTCCCTTGTAATCTCTCGCAATGGTAGCGATCAAATCAATAATGTCCATGAATCTCACCAAATCGTAAAAATTGAATCGTCTTAATACCTTTTACACCACAATTTACTTTCTTGTTTTTACTGTAACCCCCAAAGAATGCCTTCCTTCAGAATAAATGACGGCTTGTGGCTAAAGTGATTTCACCCTCAAAACAAAGGAGTTTCAGATTTTCCTAAAATAGCATCGACTAAGTCAGAAAATTTCTTGAATTTCCCATCGCCGAAGACCTTTTGATCGACTCGGATGTAACGCCACTCCTCTCCAACCTGGGCCGACACCTTCTTGCACCAATCTTTGATGCTCAACTCTTTGTGTGCGACAGCTTCGTAGACCTGGCCTTTTGTCTCAATAATCCAGTTGACATGCTTCCCATTTTTTTCTTTCTGGATAGCTACAAAATCCGGGTAATAAAATTTGATAGCCCCGGAGGGGCTGAGGTAATCTACCCGGAAACGGGTGAAGTGTTCTGCCAGCACTGCAAACCTCAAAATATCAGGACATCGGTCTAAGAATTTTGCAAACTCAGATTCAAAGTCATTGTATGTCGCCACATAATTGAAAATTGTGTGCTCACATTGAAGATGACGCCTGCGCCAGACGAATGGTTGAGTGTCTGAAAGCTTGAACTTTGCCTCCTCAAATTCGATCTCTCTTTTCTCAGCGGTAAGTTCACTAATTTTTCTGGCAAGATACTTAGCAATCCCTTGCTGGAGCATTGGCCCCCGGAGATGATTTCGTATGTTTTCATTTTCAAGATCTATCTTCTGGCCAAAACACCTCGTTTCAACATATGTACGCACAATCGGATAGAGTTCGGAGAACACACTTGATAGGCGAGCCTCGGCAATAACTTTATTGGTTATTGAAGAGAGAACTTCCTGACTGAGTGGTATAGTCCCGGGAATAATAACTACTCGATGAACTTCGGTTTCGGTTGTAGCAAATTCCATTTTGAGTGAAATTCGATACTCTTCCTCTAACTCCTCACGGTCATAAATCGGGTCAAGGCTAAGCGGGTCTATTGATGAAAGCTTTTTGTAGTCGTGAAGGTAAACAGGCCTGGTCAACGGGATGGCAATGTCATATTTTATCTTCTCCTGGACGGGATCTATCTTAATAGGTGGAGCAGGTGGTTTTGTAACAG
>JASEIE010000211.1 GCA_030024065.1 Thermodesulfobacteriota bacterium | reverse complement strand
AACGATTTTGGCTTCCAACCTCACAGCGGCTCCTGTCTGAATAGGGGTAGAATACTTGACCGACAATCTTCCAGTGAGAGCAGGGATATCCTTCATTAAGAGACAGTGGGTCATCGCAGAATCCAACAGGGTTGCTACGATTCCTCCATGAATGATTCCAGAATAGCCTTCAAACTTTGGATCTGCGAAGAAGTTTCCAAAAACAGTCCCATCTTCATGTTTGTAAAACTTGAGCCCTAAACCCATTCCGTCATTTGAACCACAGGCAAAACAATTTCTGTGGAAACTGTTTTCTGTCTGTCCCTTCTGACCGGTTAACATTTCAGCCATGGATTTCCTCATTTTTTAATCCGATCCCGCTGTGTCTTCTTTATTACGAGTCATGGATCACGTATTACGCCCTTATCTGATCAGGCGGCCTCCAGTTCTCGGCGTTTGGCCATATCGAAGAGGATTCGTTCCCTTGATTTATCAATGCCCAATGCCTTACGCTTTTTATCGATATGTTCGATCATCATTCTGGCTGCCTTGACAGGATCGGATTCAAAAGCCCATTTCCCTTTGAAGATTTCATCGAATCCCTCAAAGAGCATCTTGGTGACTTCTTCGCTCCCCAAGGTCGGCCAGGTGACGCCAAACACGGTAAAAACACCGGAGGCAACAAAATATTGGCCGATGGAGATAGCCTTTTCGCTCATCCACTCAGGTGCCGCACCAGTAGCCGGCAGATCGCTGATGTCATCCCCCAGCCCTCCGTCCTTGACCACAGCGGTGGCTGCCATTAAGATCCGACTGTTATCCACACAAGAGCCCATATGGAGGACAGGCGGAAGCCCAACAGCTTCACACACAGAGGCTAACCCTTTGCCCGCATATTTGCTGGCTGCTTCCGGGGTGAGGAGTCCATACTTTCCTGCTGCCATGGCGCTGCACCCTGTTGTCAGGACGATGACGTCATTACCAATCAACTCCAGGATCATCTTCAGATGGGAATCGTCATGTGTGACACGGGCGTTGTTACACCCAACCACACCGGCAATGCCACGAATCCGGCCGTTAATGATATTATCGTTCAAAGGTCTGTAAGATGCCCTGAAAAGCCCACCCAGGAGGTAGTTGATCGTTTCGTGACTAAAGCCCACAACCGTATCCATACTTTCCGTTGGAATGAGGATGGGCGATTTTCGATTGGGGAAATTTTCAATTGCCTCTCTTAGGACTTTCTTTGCCACATTGAGGGCCTCATGTTCATCGAACTGGATATGCATCGCCCCTTCGATCTTTGCCCTTCGGTCAGTGGTGATGAGTTTTGTGTGGTAACATTTGGCCACACCGGAGAGGGATTGCATCTCGCACTGCACATCGACAACCATCGCCTCAACTGCCCCCGTGATAATGGCGAGCTCCTGCTGGAGGAAATTCCCTGCACAGGGAATTCCATGTCTCATCAGAATCTCATTGGCGGAACAGCACATGCCGGCAAGATTAATTCCCTTGGCACCTTTCGATTTGGCCAATTCAAGGATCTCTGGATCCTTAGAGGCAACCACAAGCATTTCTGGAAGAAGCGGCTCATGCCCATGAGTGATCATATTGACATGGTCTTCTTTAAGGACTCCAAGGTTAATCTGACCGGCTATGGGAACGGGGTTCCCGAACATGGCATCCTGAAGTTCGGTCGAGATCATCGAACCGCCCCAACCATCTGCTAAAGAGCAACGTGCAGAGGCTTTGAGTATGTTCCGGTAATCCTGATCGACACCGATATGGGTCCGGTGCATGATCTCGACGATCTCACGGTCAATGCCTCGTGGAGCAGTCCCTGTTTCCCGCCAAAGTTGTTGCCGTTTGAGAGGAGCTCGTTTAAGAAATAGAATCTCTCCTTCCTGACGCCCAAATTCGGCCAAAGCCTTCTCACCAACATCAATCGCAACGTCCTGGACGGATCGATCTCCAATTTCGACTCCAAAATCCATGGCCAGTTGATAAAGTTTCTGCTCGTCTTTTATCTGGTAATCAGGGACTTCCCCTTTGGCTGTTGCCAGAAAGAGTTTGGCTACCCCTCTGGCATGGTCGGAATGAGCAGCAGCTCCCGCGGCCACCATCCTTGCAAAATTACGGGCGGCGATGGTTTCTGCCGTGGCTCCACAGAGACCTCTCCGTTTTGCTTTCTCGGGAACTCCCTCTTTCTTCTTAGGGGCAGGGACCCGGCATGGTCCCATCCCGCAGTTTTTACAACAACTCCCTTCCGCTCCAATAGGGCAGGGCTTCATCGTTTCAGCCCTGTCAAAGATTGTCTCACAACTATCTGCCGCTGCCTTTTCGATCATTATTTGAGTAGCTTTATCAACACTCTTCTTGTCCACTTCACCCATTGGAGTCTCCCTTCGTCCGAAAGCTAATTCATCTTCTTACCATCGGTGAACCGCATTTAGGGCATTTTATAAAGTAACAGGGTGTTCCGACTTCATGAGGGGCAGTCGTTCCGCATTTTGGACACATACATTCTCCAGCCGGACCTGCACCTGCTCTGGAGCCACCCATTCTTCCCTTACGAGATCCACCCATTCCTGCACCTCTTCCTGTTCCCGGGCCACTTCCCCAGGGTGGACCTGTTCCATCACCCCTTGGCATTTTTATCACCTCCTTTCGTTCCTAACCTATCTATCAAATGTTCCAGGAAAGCCTTCCATTGTTCATCTTTTCTAATATTGGGAAGGGAAAAATCAGCATGGGGATAATAATACTTGCACAAAGTCATGGTCTTCAGATGGGGAGCGAAATGCTTGAGAACAGAGAGTCCTTGATTTCCAAGATCGGTTCTGAAACCGAAGAACATCACCAGATCATGGTTCCCTTCCTTCCTCACCCCCTTCCAGTCCGGATCCTTCAAAGCATTGATGATCTCGACAATGTCGTAGACACTGTCTGGTTTCACCCCCAATTCTGCCATCTTTGATTTAACCGTAGCGGTGGCGCAGGTAGGAATATTTTTAGCCGTCGCAATGTCCAGAGCATATTCGAGGAGCAATCTCCCACCGAGCGTTAACTTAGATAAACGCGGACCAAGAACAAGGAGGGGTCGCTGTGCCTTCGTGATTTGTTTGGCGTATTCTACTGGGTCCTCGATTAACCTTGCCGTTCTTGTTCCCGTTAGGATATTGACTCTATGGTATGGCATTAATGGAGATAACTGACTCATGCTAATTTCCTCCTTTTAGCGTATGACCGAATCCAGTGGGACCTTAGTAGGATATGTTCCAATAAGAGTAGGAAGTCCGACGGGTTCTTTTGGTCTCCAGTCGGTCTCCGTCAGATATGCCTTTACCTCCTTTTTATAAACAAGAGGAATATCGGTATCTCTTCTCACATAGAGAGGGAGGTCATCTGGAAGACCGTCTCCCATGTATTTCTTATAAAGGGAGATATAGTGGTTAAGTTTGATCGCTCTTCCTTGAGGAGTATCATTCTTCCGGATGCACAGTTTGGGGATCATCACCATTGCCTTCTCTTTTGTTTCACAGACATAGGCGAGATGCTCAGGTGAGGGTTCTCCTGTCTCTACAATTTGCCTCTTTCTCGCATCCATGACTTTCCACTCATCTTCTTCCTTCCTCGAGAGATAGAGCCTTCGATATTTGGAAGAGTGGGGACCAAGAATGACTGGGACCCCCAACCTATTAAAGCCTGTAGCAATGGAGGCTGCTTTCTGAGAATAGGCCCCCCATGCAATACCGACCGCTCCTACTCGGTTTAGGACATAGTCAGCCATAACTTCATAATTTGCTCTCAAAGGCAACGCAGCAAAAATATTGGCTATCTTGATTGCTGCGCCGGAGATGTGGCTATTTGAAACACAGGAGCCGATATTGACTACTCCTCCAGCATTGAAATCAGGGGGGTATTTCTCGTATACTGTTTTCCCTTCGTCATCCTTCCACATGCCGGCAACCATAGCGGAACAACCTGTAAGAACCACGATGTATCTTCTCCTGGCAAATTCATCCACCATTTCAGCGACGTCCCTGATATCAGGGAAATTGGAGCAGCCGACTAAGGCAACAACACCCGGTATTGTTCCCAGGACGATAGGTGCCCCAACATTTCTTATTTCAGTATCCATGACCGGACCACGTCCTGCCCTAACTTTCCAGACTTCTTTGCTTGCTGCCACCTGCATAATTTTAAAGATGGGAATATTACGTGGACATTCCTCCTCACATTTTCCACAGCCTATGCATAAATTGAATTGTTCCCTTATTAAGTCAAAGTTGCCCTTAGCAACTGCGGCTATCCCATCTCCGATAGAGAAGAGGTTGGGGCATACCTGCTCACAGATGCCGCAGTTAGAACATGTTTCTGCCAACTCAGTAGCCTCCTGTTCTGTTAACCATTCCTTCCTTCTCTGAGGTGCAATGGCCATGGCAACCTTTGTAGCCACCTCAGCTGCCTTTTTCGGGTCAAGGATGGCAAAGTGTTTCTTCTCCTCCACCATCTTCTTCACGACCTCATCGGTGTTCATGTTGGTAGCATCTTCCAGCCCATACATCGCCTTATCCAGGGCGGCAATGAGGGCTGAGCCAGCTTTCGTTGCCTCTTGTGGTATATCGGTTCGGATACACTGTTCGTCGGTCATGATGACATCCGCCATACCACTTCTTATGAAGAAGAGCTGACGGGAAAAAGGACCGATAACCTTGGCCCGGTCTGAATACCTGGTAGTTTCTAAAGCGGTACAACAAACCCCACAAACTTCAACTTTATCATAGAGGTTATTCTCACGAAGGTAATCAATGACCACTGTTGAGGTGGCAGGGTTATGGCCAACAAAAAGGATGATAGGCTTTGTTTTATCCACAGAATTCCATCCCAAATCTACCAATGGTGTATTAGCAATGGAAGTAGGATAATTAAATCCTACAATCTGGGCAATATCCGCCACTTCCATACCCACATGATCAAGCATACCTGCATGCAAAGCCTTTGACTCATAATCCAGGTAGCTCCCCTCCTGACCCATATGAGTGGAGTCAAGCAGATGGGCGATCTCTTTGTAGACATAATCAATAGCCACTTCAAGGTCACCCAAAGTCTCAGGCTTCAGGCCAAGGACGGTTCTTATATTTGGCGCTTCAAGATCAATGGATGGACCAAGATCTATCTTTTTGTTCCTCCCGTGTTTCTCAATCAAGAGTTCTAAAATGTGCCCGGCGTGGGAGGCATGGGCTGAACACCCCATAAGGCAGGCCAAAAGTACAAACCTTGCCTGTTGCGTGGCAATATCGATCCCACATGCTCCCCTCCGGTCTTCCGTAAGATCGCATTTACCATATGTGCAGAAACAACAAAGGTCACAGAAAGGAGCATACCAGGGTTTATATGTCTTGAGGAGACTCATGTCCCAGCTTCTGAGATCAGGGATTTCCGGCATAGGGGTATGTCCGATTGGCTCCCAAGGAATCTCCGCTTTTATTTTGTGATGAATCTCCTCTAATTTTTTTGTCACCTCTTTTATTTCCGTCATCTTCCGCTCCCTTCGAATGTCTCTTTTCGCAATCTAAAAATTTCAGGATACCTTTGAATAAGTATTTTCGTGCCTGTCAGAAATAAGGGAATGGCACTTGTTCCTCTTTCTTTTTCGATTTTCAGGACCTATCACCGAGAGAGCCTAACGCGATTAATTAGGGGCAAAGGGGATCAACCCTCAGGGAAAATGTTCAAATAAATTTGGGTCGATCCCCCGAGTTCCATCGTGGCCCCCATGCATTATTACCACCCACGACGGAACCCCATGTACCACGTAGGATCCATGGCAGTCCTGAACCTGACATGGTTCAGGGCTCGCCCGCCACCGAATACTCTGCCACGGCCTCCACCCCATGGAAGTCCGCCACGGCCAGCCCCAAAGACGGGGCCGTAGAAGGGGCGACCATAGAATGGAGATCCGCCATAAGGTGGATAATACGGTGTTCGCATTCCGTACCCGTAAGCCCCATAGCCTCTGTATGGCATAGCGCAGAAACCTCTTCCTCCACCGGTCATTGGACCCTGACCCATTGGTCCTGTTCCATCAAATCCTGGCATAAGAACACCTCCTTTTTTGTAAAAGTTTATAGTTAATGGGTTAGGGTGAAGATACCAGTTTAGTGAATGGGTTATGAAATTGGTCCCCAAAACTACACCTGACCTTTCAACCTTGACCCAAACCGGCTTCCTAACCTTTACCAATAAACCTTGGACATTTAATCTTGTTTTTGGCGCTTCAACTCTTCGAGTCTTTTTTCGATCTGATCCAATTCTTCTTTAAGGAATTTAGCTTCCTCATCGAGAAACCGAATCTCTTCTTCCTTTGTTGGAAGCCCCCATGGTGGAACCGGTCCGCCAAACCACCCGGGATGCCAACACCGACCACGGCCAAATCCATAGGGATGGTACCCCCATCCCGCAGGTCCCATTCCGTAAGGCATAATCATCCCTCCTTTCTTTCACAGGCGAATTATTCAAATGGTACCGAATTTAACGAAAGGATTTTATTCGAATAATTCGTAGCTATTCGTAATATTCGTTCTTTAACCTCTGTGGCCGCCCATGCCTCGACCTCCTCCCATCCCAAAGTGAGGAGGAACTGTTGCTCCACTTGCTTCCTGAAGTTTTCCAGCCTTGAATGCTTCGGTAACTTCCCTTATCGTCCCTCCAGAAACCAAGTGGACTTTAATCCCTGATGCTGAAAGGGCTGATGCCGCATTTGGTCCGAGATTCCCTGTGATGAGGGTATTCGCACCTTTTTGGGCAACCATCTGAGCTGCCTGCACTCCAGCGCCCCCTGAAGCCATCAATCCCTCATTCTCAAAGGCCTCGAATTCCATCGTTTCAGGATCGATAAAGATAAAATACTGACATCTTCCAAACCTCGGATCGATCTGGCAATTGAGGTCCTTCCCTGTTGCGCTGACAGCAACTTTCATCGTCTTTCCTCCTCACATCCATGATCATGGCCATGGTGTTCACAAGCAACGATTCCCTGAATTTCTCCCCTGAGATAAGCCTTAACTACATCCCTTACTTTTCCTTGGGCCCCTGTAGCGACGTCAATCCCAAATTGGGTG